>CALRZA010000044.1:0-9708 GCA_943372535.1 Auritidibacter sp. Marseille-P8566 | reverse complement strand
CCTGCTGCGGATGATCAATCGCATGGTCGATCCCACCAGCGGCTCGATCGAGATCGATGGCGAGTCCGTGCTCGACCGCGACCCCGTGCACCTGCGCCGCAGTATCGGCTACGTCATGCAGAACTCCGGGCTGCTGCCGCACTTCAAGGTCATCGACAACGTCGCCACGGTGCCCGTACTCAACGGCGTGCCGCGCAAGGTCGCCCGCGCCCAAGCTCTCGAACTCCTGGACACCGTGGGCCTCAGCCGAGACCTCGCCGATCGCTACCCGAGCCAGCTCTCGGGCGGCCAGCAGCAGCGTGTCGGCGTCGCACGCGGACTCGCGGCGAACCCCAACATCCTGCTCATGGACGAACCGTTCGGCGCCGTCGACCCGATCGTGCGCGCCGAACTGCAGCAGGAGACGATCCGCCTGCAGCGCGACCTCGACAAGACGGTCGTGTTCGTGACTCACGACATCGACGAGGCGTTCCTCCTCGGCGATCAGGTCGTCATCCTCGAGACCGGCGCGCGCATCGCGCAGGTCGGCAGCCCGACCGAGATCGTCGCCAACCCCGCGAGCGACTTCGTCGCGAGCTTCATCGGCATCGACCAGGGCAAGCGCGCCCTGTCGATCAAGCAGACGCCGCGAGGCCCGATCCTCGTCGACAGCGAGGGCCGCGCGGCGGGTGTGCTCGTGGACGACGGACGTTCCGCGTGAACTGGGTTCTGGGCAACCTCGACCTCATCGGTGAGCTGACCCTCAAGCATCTCTGGCTGTCGATCCCCCCGATCATCATCGGGTTCCTCATCTCGATCCCGCTCGGCTTCCTCGCCTACCGCTTCAAGCTCACCCGCGGACTGCTGCTGACGCTGGCCGGGCTGCTGTACACGATCCCGTCGCTTGCGCTGTTCGTGATCCTGCCGCCGTTGCTCGGGATCAGCTTTCTCAGCCCGCTCAATCTCACGATCGCTCTGACGATCTACGCCGTCGCGATCATGTCGCGTTCGGTCGCAGATGCCCTCACCTCCGTCGATCCCGCGATCCGCCAGTCGGCGACCGCCGTCGGGTTCAGCTCGTGGCGTCGGTTCTGGGTCGTCGAGTTCCCGCTCGCCGGACCGGTGATCCTCGCGGGGCTCCGGGTGGCCGCCGTCTCGACGATCAGCCTCGTGACCGTCGGCATCCTCATCGGGGTCGAGAGTCTCGGCTACCTCTTCACGAACGGCTCGCAGCGGCGCATCCTGCCCGAGATCCTCGTCGGGGTCGTGCTCGTCATGGTGCTCGCGCTGATCGTCGACTACCTGCTCGTGCTCGCAGGCCGCGCGCTCATGCCGTGGGCGCCGCGTCGCACGGTGCGCCCGAAGATCGAGAAGCTTCCGCTGAGGGTGGTGACCGGCGCATGAGCCTCTTCGCCGACGCCATCGCGTGGCTCCTGTCGCCCGACCGGCTCGGGGGCTCGCTGCCGCTCATCGTCGCGATCGGGCAGCACCTCTTCTACACGTTCCTCGCGGTCTTCGTCGCGAGTGTCATCGCGATCCCGCTCGGCTACCTCATCGGCCACACCGGGCGCGGCCGGGAGCTCGCGGTCGGCATCTCGGGAGCGGCGCGCGCCCTGCCGTCATTCGGGCTCATCGTGCTGCTCGTGCTCGTGATCGGGGTGACCCAGAAACCGCTCGCGGCGACGATCGCCTTCGTGCTGCTGGCGATCCCGTCGATCCTCGCCGGTGCCTACGCCGGCCTCGAGCAGATCGACCGCCGGGTCATCGATGCGGCTCGTGCCGTGGGCATGACGGAGTGGCAGATCCTCGTCAAGGTCGAGATCCCGCTCGGCCTGCCCCTGCTGATCGGGGGACTGCGGGCGGCGACGCTCCAGGTCGTCGCGACCGTGACCCTGGCGGCCTACGTGAGCCTCGGCGGCCTCGGGCTGTACATCATCAAGGGCCTGGCCCTGCGCGAGTTCGATCAGATGCTGGGGGCCGCGATCGTCATCGTGGCTCTGGCGCTCGCCCTCGATGGCCTGTTTGCTCTGCTGCAGACGCTCGTCGTGCCCCGCGGGGTCACCGCCGGGCTCACCAAGGATGTCCGTTCGTCGTCACCCCGACGGCGAGCGGTGGCGGGAACCCCCGCCGATGAAGGAAGAGGAATGTGATGTTCACAGCAAGGAACAAGGGCCGGCTCGCCATTGGTGCAGTCGTGGTCGGGGCGGCATTGGCCCTGTCAGGGTGCGCCTCCGGAGATCCCCTGGACCCGGGAACCGAACCGGAGACCGGCGAGACGATCGTGGTCGGCTCGCAGGCGTACTACTCCAACGAGATCGTCGCCGAGATCTACGCGCAGGCTCTCGAGAACGCCGGCTTCGACGTGGAGCGCCAGTTCCAGATCGGCCAGCGCGACGCCTACCTGCCGGCCTTGGAATCGGGTGAGGTCGACCTCTTCCCCGAGTACACCGGCAACCTCCTGCAGTTCTACAGCCCCGACACCACCGCGACGGCCTCCGACGAGGTCTACGCCGAGCTGGTGGATGCCCTTCCCGAGGGCCTGACCGTTCTGGAGCAGTCGTCCGCGACCGACCAGGACTCCTACAACGTCACCGCGGCCTTCGCCGAGGAGAACAGCCTCGTCACGATCGGCGACCTCGCCGGCGTGAGCGTGCCGCTGACCCTCGGTGGTGCGCCCGAGCTCGAGGAGCGTCCGTACGGACCCTCCGGCCTGCTTGAGGTCTACGGCGTGACCGTCGGCTTCACCGCCACGGGCGACACGACCGTCGAGGACCTCCTCGCCGGCACGGTCAACATCGCCAACGTGTACTCGGCCGACCCGCGCATCCAGACCGAGGGTCTCGTCACCCTCGCCGACCCCGAGGGCCTGTTCCTGGCCTCCAACGTCGTGCCGCTGGTCAACGCCGAGATCGCCGACCAGATCGCCGACGTCATCAACGCGGTCTCCGCGGCGCTGACCGCGGAGGGCCTCGTGGCCCTCAACGTGCAGTCGACCGTCGACCAGATGTCGTCCGCCGACATCGCGACGGCGTGGCTCACGGAGAACGGCCTGATCTAACGCCCGAACCGCGGGTCGAGCACTGTCGAGACCTCATTGGCCGATCATTCGGTGTGAGGCCTCGACACGCTCGGCCCGCGGTTTCTCACTCCTCCGTCGTCGCATCCCCGTCGCCCGGCCGGTCCATGAACCGCGACTCGGAGCGTTCGAGGATCTTCTTCACGACCAGCACCCCGAGCAGGAACACGACGATGATGCCGACGAAGATGTAGCCGGCGTAGTGCAGCTGGTCGAGCAGCTCCCGAAAGCTGCCGGCCGCGAGCGTGCCCACGGTCACATACGAGAACGTCCAGATCGTCGTCGCCGGCACCGTCCACGCCATGAACTTGCGGTAGCTCATCGCGCTCATGCCGACGGTCACGGGGATCAGCGAGTGCAGCACGGGCAGAAACCGCGAAACGAACACCGCGATGCCGCCCCGCCGGTCGAGGTAGTTCTCGGCGCGCACCCAGTTGCGTTCGCCGATGCGTTGGCCCAACCGGGAGGCGCGGATGCGCGGGCCGAAGAACCGCCCGATCGCGAACCCGACGCTCTCGCCGCCGAGCGCGCCGATGATCACGGCGGCGACGAGGCCGATGTACTCCTCGACGCTGTTCACCGCCGTGCTCGCAACGATGACGATCGTGTCGCCGGGCACGACGAGACCGACCAGCAGCGAGGTCTCGAGGAACATGCCGAGGCCCGCGAGCAGCGTGCGCACGACGGGGTCGACCGACTGGATCGTGTCGAGGATCCACGACAGGGCCCCGTTGAGCCAGGCGCCGAAGGCCTCGAACGGGTTCACGGGGGTCGCCGGGGTGGCGGGCGCGGCGTCGAGCAGCACGGTCACGAGGTCGATCATGCGCCGATCTCCGGCAGCGGGCGGCGCAGGGCGTCGAGCCGCGTGCGCCACGCGCCGAGACGCCCCGGTCGTTCGGCGAGGCTCGGCCCGTCGACCCACGCGGTGGCGATGCGGATGCCGTGCAGCGCGCTGAGCACCCACACCTCGGTGCCGTCGAGCTCGGCCGGCGTCACCGCCTCCTCGTGCGTGTCGAGACCGAGCGCCGTCGCGAGCGTCAGCACGGTGCGGGCCGTGACGCTGTCGACGCGGGCGAACTCGGCCGGCGGAGCGCAGACGATATCGCCACGCCACCAGAGCAGCCCACTGTAGGCGCCTTCGACGACGTAGCCGTCGGCATCCACGATCACCGCTTCGGTCGCGCCCTGGGACTGCACGGCGGTGCGGATGCCGAGCATCGCCTCGAGGTCGGGCCCCTTCACCCGGGGGGTCGTGCGCGGGTCGGCGCCCGTCCACGTCGCAAGCACCGCGGAGTTGGTGCGCTCGGGCGACTCGCGCAGTCGCAGGAGGAAGCGCCCGGTGTCGTGGTGCTCGACCCGGGGGAACCAGTCGCCGGTGCGGGGGATCGCCGCGATCGCGGCGTGCCAGAACGGCAACCCGTCGACGCCGTCGGGAAGGGCCGCGAGAAAGCGGGCCCGGTGCAGGTCGAGGCCGAGGGCGAGGCCGTCGCTGACGAACCACGAGTCCGCCGCGACGATCGCGGTCTCGGACATGTCGCAGTAATCCAGCGGCACGAGCGCGGCGCCATCCCACCGGAGGATCGACTGCACACTCATAGGCTTAGGGTATGCGCCCCCGGGTCCTCACGGCTTCCCTCGGCCGGTGGGTCGATCCCGCGGTCGCGTGGCGTGCCCTGTGCGCCGAGGCACCGGCGGCGTTCTGGCTCGACAGCGGCACGGCCGCGACGAGCGGCATGAGCTACCTCGGGGTCGCGTCGGCGCTCACGACCGAGTTCGACGGTCCCGTGCTCGACTGGCTGCAGCGGCAGACGCGCGACGTCGACACGAGCGCCGTCACGACGGGGTTCGCGCTCGGGTGGGTCGGCTGGATGGCCTACGAGCTGCGCGCCGAGACGATGGGGGAGCCGATCGCGCACCGGTCGCGCACTCCCGACGCCGCGTGGATGTTCGTGGACCGATGCCTCGCCTTCGACCACGCGACCGGCGACGTGACCCTGCTCGCCCTCGACGACGTCGACGGCTACCGCGCCGAGGTCGAGGCGGCGTTCGCCGCAATCGAGCGGGTCGAGCCCGTCGAGACCTCCCCGCCCGTACCTCCGACCGCCACCTGGGCCTACCCCGACGCCGAGTACCTCGCCATGATCGCCGAGTGCCAGGCCGCGATCCGCGAGGGCGACGCCTACCAGCTGTGCCTCACGACCGAGGTGCGGGTGGATGCCCGTCCCGACCCCTACGCGACCTACCTCGCCCTGCGCGGCTCGAGCCCCACCCACCACGGGGCCCTCCTCGTGGCCGGAGGGGTGGCCCTGCTCAGCGCCTCGCCCGAGAGCTTCCTCTCGGTGAGCCCCGACGGCATCGTCGAGACCCGGCCGATCAAGGGCACACGCCCGCGGGGGCGCAGCGTGCTCGACGACGAGCGCTTGCGCTCCGAGCTCGAGAACAGCGCCAAGGAGCGCGCCGAGAACCTCATGATCGTCGACCTCATGCGCAACGACCTCGGTCGCATCTGCCGGGTCGGCTCGGTCACGGTCACGAGCCTGCTGCAGATCGAGAGCTACGCCCAGGTGCATCAGCTCGTGAGCACCGTGCGCGGCGAGCTCGCCGACGGCACGACGGCGGTCGATGCGATCCGCGCGTGCTTCCCGGCCGGGTCGATGACGGGGGCTCCCAAGCTCTCGGCGACCCGCATCCTCGACCGGCTCGAGCGGCGCCCGCGCGGCATCTACTCCGGCGCGTTCGGCTACCTCGGGCTCGATGGCGCGCTCGACCTGGCGATGGTCATCCGCTCGATCGTGATCGACGACGCGGGCTGCACCATCGGCACCGGGGGAGGCATCACCGCCCTCTCCGTGGCCGAGGAGGAGCTGGCCGAGGCCAAGCTCAAGGCGGCCGCCCTGCTCGCCGTGCTCGGCGTGTGCTGAACCGGGGCGGCCGCTCAAGTTCGGTACCCTTGAATCTTCCGTGCCACGACTATTGGATGCCCCGTGACTTCTGCCGACCCGCGTGACGACGCCCCCGACTACGACATCGCTGCCATCGCCGCGAAGTGGCAGCCGATCTGGGACGAGCTCGCCCCGTTCGCCACGGACGACCCCGACGACAAGCGGCCGCGCAAGTACATCCTCGACATGTTCCCGTACCCCTCGGGCGAGCTGCACATGGGGCACGCCGAGGCGTTCGCGTTCGGCGACATCGTCGCGCGCTACTGGCGTCAGCGCGGCTTCAACGTGCTGCACCCGATCGGGTGGGACTCGTTCGGCCTGCCCGCCGAGAACGCCGCGATCGAGCGCGGGGTCAACCCGGTCACGTGGACCTACGAGAACATCGCCGAGCAGAAGGCCAACTTCCGTCGCTACGGCGTCTCGTTCGACTGGAGCCGCGTGCTCCACACGAGCGACCCCGAGTACTACAAGTGGAACCAGTGGCTGTTCCTCAAGCTCTACGAGAAGGGGCTCGCCTACCGCAAGGAGAGCTGGGTCAACTGGGATCCGGTGGACCAGACCGTTCTCGCCAACGAGCAGGTGCTGCCCGACGGTACGTCCGAGCGCTCGGGCGCGGTCGTCGTCAAGAAGCAGCTGACGCAGTGGTACTTCAAGATCACCGACTACGCCGACCGCCTGCTCGACGACCTCAACCAGCTCGAGGGGTCGTGGCCCGCCAAGGTGCTCTCGATGCAGCGCAACTGGATCGGCCGTTCGATCGGCGCGGATGTCGACTTCCGCATCGAGGGCTCCGACCGTACGGTCACGGTCTTCACCACGCGGCCCGACACGCTTCACGGCGTGACGTTCATGGTCGTCGCCCCCGACTCGGAGCTCGCCGCCGAGCTCGCCGCGGGCTCGACCCCCGAGGTGCAGGCGGCCTTCGCCGAGTACCTCGTGCAGGCGCAGAAGAACACCGAGATCGAGCGCCAGGATGCGACGCGCACGAAGACCGGCATCCCGCTCGAGCGCTTCGCGATCAACCCCGCCACGGGGGAGCGCATCCCGATCTGGACCGCCGACTACGTGCTCGCCGACTACGGGCACGGGGCGGTCATGGCGGTGCCCGCCCATGACCAGCGTGACCTCGACTTCGCCCGCGCCTTCGGGCTGCCGGTGCGCGTTGTCGTCGACACGACGGCACCCGTGACCGGGGCCATCCCGGTGATCACCGACGAGATGCTCGCGGAGGGACCGCCCGACCCGCTCTCGACCGGGGAGGCGCTCACGGGCGACGGCCGGCTCATGAACTCCGGCTCGCTCAACGGCCTGAGCAAGACCAACGCGATCAAGCGCATCATCGAGGAGCTCGAGGCGGCCGGCACGGGTCGCGCGGCCAAGACCTACCGCCTGCGTGACTGGCTGATCAGCCGCCAGCGATTCTGGGGAACGCCGATCCCGATCATCCACGGCGCCGACGGCGAGCTCATCCCCGTTCCCGAGGATCAGCTGCCGATCGTGCTGCCGCCCACCGAGGGGCTCGACCTCAAGCCCAAGGGGCAGTCGCCGCTCGCCGCCGCGACCGAGTGGATCACCGTGCCCGACCCGCGCGACGGCAGCCCCGCCCTGCGCGACGCCGACACGATGGACACCTTCGTCGACAGCTCGTGGTACTTCCTGCGCTTCCTCTCGCCGAACGACGCCACCGAGGCGTTCTCCGTCGCGGAGGCCGAGAAGTGGGCGCCCGTCGACCAGTACGTCGGCGGAGTCGAGCACGCGATCCTGCACCTGCTCTACGCGCGCTTCATCACCAAGGTGCTCTTCGACCTCGGCTACGTGAGCTTCACCGAGCCGTTCAGCGCGCTGCTCAACCAGGGCATGGTGCTGAGCGAGGGCAAGAAGATGTCCAAGCGCAGCCGCAAGGGTACGACCTTCACCGCCGAGGTCGACAAGCACGGGGCCGACGCCCTGCGGCTCACGCTCGCGTTCGCGGGCCCGCCCGAAGACAACATCAACTGGGAGGACGTCTCGCCGGCGGCCTCCGCCAAGTTCCTCGCCCGGGCCTTCCGCATCTCGACCGACGTCACGAGCGTGCCCGAGATCGAATGGAAGACGGGGGATGCCGGGCTGCGCCGCCTGACGCACCGCTTCCTCGCCGATGGGCCGGGCCTGGCCGAGTCACTCAAGTTCAACGTGCTCGTCGCTCGCATCATGGACCTCGTCAACGCCACCCGCAAGGTCATCGACTCGGGCGCGGGCCCGGCCGATGCCGCCGTGCGCGAGGCCGCCGAGGTCATCACGATCGCCCTGAGCCTCTTCGCGCCCTACACGGCCGAGGAGATGTGGGAGCGCTTGGGCTACCAGCCGACCGTCGCCCTCGCCGGCTGGCGCAAGGCCGACCCGACGCTGCTCATCGAGGAGAACGTCACCGCGGTCGTGCAGGTCGACGGCAAGGTGCGCGACCGGCTCGAGGTGAGTGCGAAGATCTCGGGCGATGAGCTCGAGAAGCTCGCGCGCGCCTCGGCCGCCGTCACGCGCGCGGTCGGCGATCGCGAGATCGTCAACGTGATCGTGCGGGCGCCGCGCCTCGTCAACATCGCGACGAAGGGCTGACGACACCACAGTCCTCCTCGGGCTCGGGGCGGGTCGCGTGACCGCGGCCTAGTCTCGGCGGGTGGATGAGGTGGCTGAGGCCCGACGGGCGCGCCTGCGGGTGCGCCTCGGGGCCGCCGCCGTGCTCGTGCTCGTCGCCCTCGGCGGCGTCGTGCTCGCCGCCGTGCTCACCGATCCCGGATCGAGCATCGAGGTCGCCCCGACCGCGGTCGCACCCGTGAGCTCGGGGGCGGTGCTCTACATCCATGTGCTCGGGGCGGTCGAGCGAGCCGGACTGTACGAGGTGCGTGAGGGCGACCGGGTCATCGACGCGATCGCCGCCGCGGGTGGCTTCCGAGACGACGCGGATCAGGGCCAGCTCAACCTCGCGCGCCGACTCGTCGATGGAGAGCAGCTCGTCGTCCCCGTGCAGGGCGCGACTCCGGCGGCTCCCGGCAGTGCTGACGGTCGCATCAATCTCAACACGGCGGATGCCGCCTCCCTCGACACCCTCCCGCGCGTGGGCCCCGCGATGGCGGCGCGCATCATCGCCTACCGCGACACGAACGGCCCGTTCACGAGCGTCGACGATCTGCTCGGCGTCACCGGGATCGGTGAGAAGACGCTCGAGGGTCTGCGCGATCTGGTCACGGTGTGATGGTGACGCGGTGATCGTCGACCTGCGCCTCGCGGTGCCCGCAGCTGTGGCGTGGGTCGCCGCGGCGGTCGTCGTCGCCGATCCCCGGCCCGCCGCCGCCCTCGCGCTGTGGGCCACCGCGGGCCTCCTCGTGGCGTGCGCGATCCGCTGGCCGCGGCTCGCCGTGGCGGTCGTGGCCGTCGCGGCGGCTGCGCTGGTGGCGACCTCGGCCGCGCTGCTCGCACCGGCGCGGAGCCCGGCGGTGCTGCAGAGCGCCGCCGCGGAGGGCCGGGTGGTCACCCTCAGCGCAGTCGTCACCGGTTCCGACCCGCTCGCGCTCGATGTCGGAGGGGTGCCCGTCATCGCGTTCGGACCGCACGACGCCCTGGCGATCGGTACGACGGTGACGGTGCGGGGCGAACTCGCCACCGCCGACCCCGGCGACCGCGTCGCCTACCTCGTCTATCTCGAGGGCGCTCCGGTGGTGACCTCCCCGCCGATCG
>CALRZA010000043.1:0-9741 GCA_943372535.1 Auritidibacter sp. Marseille-P8566 | reverse complement strand
TAGTTCGAGGGTGGAGTCCCATCCCACGCCTGCCCGGGCGCCCGGACAACGGGTTGACCGGGGGCGTCGTGCGCAGTAGCGGCGTCTATGCTGAGCGTCTCCGACGAACCACGATGATCAGGCCACCAGCCGCGAGCAGGGCTCCGGAGACCGCGATGAGCGGGCCGACGTCAACGCCGGTGGCGGCCAAGGTCGGCGCGGCGGGCGTGATGCCGAGAGCGCTCGGGTCGGTCACCGTGCCGCCGCCGCGCTGGCCGATCACGAACCGGCCTCCCTGAGTCGTGTTGAGAGTGCGGGTGATCAGCTGACCGGGCAGCCCATCGGCGAGCAGGCTGGCATCGACGTTGAAGAAGAGCTCCGTCGCATCGATGGCGCCGGTGGACCGGTAGGTGCTCCAGCCCACCGAGATCGCCGAGTAGGAGGTCGCGTCATCCTCCAACTGCACGTAGGCGACAAGGTCCGTGCCCTCGTCCTGCAGAAGCGAGACGTTCACGGGAACGGTGCACAGGTCGTCCGACCAGACGGCGACGGTGCGAGCTGCCGCGTCGACGACCGTGAGGTAGCCGTCGTCGGCATCGCTGATGAACCCCGAGTCGGTGGCGGTGCCCAGCTCCTCCGAATCGATCTCGATGCACGTGGCGGTCGGCACGTTGGTCACGTCCTTGGCCACGAGGATGTTCGAGCCCACCGTCACGCCGCTTCGCAGGTCGACCAGCACCACGGGAGCGTTGTAGCCCTGGTCGAAGCTGACGAATGATTCGTAGTTGAACCACGCGTTGAAGTCGCCGCCACCGGCGTCGATGATGACGAGCTGAAAGCTCATGTCCTCGGCCGTAGCCCCCGAGTTGCAGCAGTTGTGGAACTTCTCCCACGAGAAGACGACGGCGGCTGAGCCATCGATCGTGGTCTGGCCGACCCACAAGTTCGACTCCGCCTGCGCATAGTAGAGATCGGCGCCGAGGGGGTACATGGCCGACGACTGCGAGTCGCTCGCCAGGCTCGCGAGCGTCTGGTCGTAGTTGGTGTCGGGGTTGTCGAAGGAGATACCGCCGTTGGTGTTGGGGTAGGCGGTCGTGTAGGTCGTTCCGAAGAAGTTGATGGGGAACCCGAACGCGGTCGACCCCAGCCGCGTCGACGTGTCGATCGGATCGTAGGGTGCCGAGCCGGCATCCACGCACTCAGCGTCGCTGAGCTCTCGGGCGGTGAGGAAGGGGCCGGTCGCCGTGATGCCGTTGTATGTGCAGGTGACTCCGGCAGCGACCGAGTAGATGCTGTAGTCGTCGAAGTCGGAGCCGAAGTTCTCGAGGTAGACCCGCTGGCCGACCGGCACATCGACCCAGGACGACCCGGTCGCGGAATACGGGTTGGGCGGGGTGTTCGCGGCGGCAGCTATGGCGGGAGCGAGCGTCGCGATCGCCGTGACGGCGACAACAGCGACCAAGCGGGTAACGGACACGGCAGACTCCCTCGAGCACGGACGGCAGACGCCGGGTAAGCGCAGGCTACGCCCGTGCCGCGCCGAGTCGGGGGACGACAGCATCGTCTACCTCGGCGCGGTGTGCGTATTGCGAATACTGCTCGTCGCGCGGCGTCAGCCGATCGCGGACGCGATCGCCGTGAACAGCGGGATGCCCACGACGAGGTTCACCGGGAACGTCACCCCCAAGCTCGCAGTCAGGGGGAAGGCCAGAGTCGCCTCCGGCAGAGCCATGCGCACCGCGGCCGGCGCGGCGATGTACGACGCGCTCGCGCACAGCACCCCGAGGATCGCGGCGCCCCCGACGCCGAGCCCGGCGGCCACGCCGAGCAGCACCGTGAGCGATCCGATCGTCAGAGGGAAGACGATCGCGAACACGACGAGTCCGACGGCCCCGCGGCGCAGGGCGCCGAAGCGGTGGGCGGCCTCGAGCCCGAGGGCGAGCAGGAAGAGCACGAGCGCTCCTCGGAACAGGTCGCCGAAGAGGGGCTCGACACTGGCATAGCCGGTGTCGCCGATCACGGCGCCGATCGCGAGGCCGCCGACGAGCAGCAGGATCGACTTGCCCGTGACGATCTCGTGCACCGTTGCGCCCCAGCGACCCTGGATCGTCGTGTGGCGGCGGGCGAGCAGGAGGCCCACGAGGATGCCCGGCACCTCGAGCACGGTGAGCATCGTCGCCGCATACCCGGGCACCGCGATCGCCGCCTGCTCGAGGGCGACGACCGCGGCGGTGAAGGTCACGAGCGAGGTGGACCCGTAGTGGGCGGCGATCGCACCGCGGTCGACGGCGTCGTAGGGGGTGAGCACGCGCAGGGCCGCGAACGCGAGCACGGGGATCAGCACGCCGAGTCCGATCGCCAAGCTCAGGGGCACGACGAGGTCGACGGGGTCGGTCGCCCGCAGCGCGACCCCGCCCTTGAGGCCGATCGCGAGCAGCAGGTAGATCGAGAGGCCCTGCGTCAGGCCGTCGGGAACGCGGAGGTCGGAGCGCACTGCCACGGCGATGAGCCCGAGGGCGAAGGCGAGCACCGGGGCGCTGGCGAGGCTGCTGAACGCGGCTGCGGCATCCATGGGTTCCTTCCGAATTCCTGTGAAGTGGGCTTCATGCATTGGGTACCATACATGAAGTCTGCTTCACTGGTAAAACTCAGCACCCTGACTCCCGAAAGGACCTCTCGTTGGACATCCCCCTCTGGGCCTGGCTCGCCGTCGTCGGCGTCATCGTCGCCATGCTCGCCATCGACCTCGTCGCGCACCGCAAGGCGCACGTCATCGGGTTGCGGGAGGCCGCCGGGTGGTCGATCGTCTGGGTGCTGAGCGGCATCACCTTCGGTGTGATCGTCTGGACGCTCTTCGGCGGGGAGTTCGGCCAGCAGTACTTCGCCGGCTTCGTGATCGAGAAGTCGCTCGCGGTCGACAACGTGTTCGTCTGGGCGATCATCTTCGCCAGCTTCGGCGTGCCACCGCAGTACCAGCACCGCGTGCTGTTCCTCGGTGTGATCGGAGCACTCGTGTTCCGCGCCATCTTCATCGCGCTCGGTGCCGCTCTGCTCGACTCGTTCGCCTGGATCCTCTACGTGTTCGCCGCGATCCTCGTGATCACGGGCATCCAGATGCTGCGCCATCGCAACGACCACGGTGACCCCGCGAACTCGCGCGTGCTCAAGGTCTTCCGTCGCTTCGTGCCGATGACGGATGCCTACCACGGCCAGAAGCTCGTCACCCGTGTCGGCGGCGCCCTCGTCGCCACCCCGCTGCTGGCCGTGCTCGTGCTGATCGAGTTCACCGACATCGTCTTCGCGGTCGACTCGATCCCGGCGATCTTCGCGGTCACGAGCGAGCCGTTCCTCGTCTTCACCGCCAACGCGTTCGCCCTGCTGGGCATGCGGGCGATGTACTTCCTGCTCGCCGACCTCGTGCACCGCTTCATCTACCTCAAGGTCGGCCTCGCCGCGATCCTCATCTGGGTCGGCGTGAAGCTCGCCCTGCACGACGTCGTCAAGGTGCCGACGACGGTCTCGCTCATCGTGATTCTCACCATCATCGGCGTGGCGATCACCGCGAGCCTGTTCGCGACGCGCGGTCAGGGCCGACGGTCCGTGGATGCCCCGAGCTCGGGTCTCTGGCGCGAAGCCACCGCCGACGAGCTCGCCGGTGGCACCGCGCGCCCGAGCGACGCGGCGGACGACACGACCGCATCCCAGCCCGCCGACGCGCGCGGGCGCGAGTGACCCGCGACAATGGACCCATGGCGAACTGGACCTTCCTCACGCATCACGCTCACGTGCTGCTCGCCGTCGCCAAGAACCCCGACGCAACCCTGGAGGAGATCGCGAGCGAGGTGGGGATCACGTCTCGATCAGCGGTGACGATCCTCAACGACCTCGATGCGACGGGGTACCTCGAGCGCGAACGGCGGGGCCGCCGCAATCACTACGTGCTGCACCGCGACCGGCCGTTGCGGCATCCGTCGAATGCGGCCCACACCGTGGACGAACTGATCGAGGCCCTCAAAGACCTGGGCTAGCCGCGGGTCGGTTCGCTTCGGAGTTTGGGCAACAGCTGGCCCAGCACCTCGCGCGTGCGGTCGAGGTCGAGGGGCCCCGGTTCGCGGCCGGGGCCACCGCCTTCGATCGAGAACCGGACGATGCCGGCGACGAGGTAGCTCAGCAGGTCGGCCTGCGCGCGGGTCTGTTCGGCGGTCTCGCCCGGAGCGGTGTGGCGGGCGAGCCGCAGTACGAGGATCTCGACCAGCTCGCGTTGGACCGAGATCATGCGGTCCATCTCGAGCTGCAGCAGGGCCGGGGTGCGGCCGATCAGCTGCCAGCGGGCGGCGGCGAGGGCCGGGTCGTCGGAGGTGCCGGGAGCGAGGTGAGCCACCAGCTCTAGCACGTCGCCCAGGATGTCGTCGCTGTCGGAGGCGAGGAATCGGCGCACCGCGGCCTCATCCACCCGGGGACCGACGGCCCCGACGATCGCGTCGATCTTGGTCGGGAAGTGGTTGAAGAAGGTGCGCTGCGAGATACCGGAGGCCTCGCAGATCATGTCGACGGTGACGGCGTCGAACCCGTGCTCGAGCACGAGCCTCACGGCGTGCTGCTCGATCGTGCGGGAGGTCACCGCATGGCGCGCGCTGCGGGGGCGTTCCATGCGGTGACCTCCTTCGTCGCTATTCGTAGCGTAGTGAGTCGATCGGGTTCTTTCGGGCGGCCCTGCGAGCGGGCAGGGTGCCGGAGAGGAAGGCGATCACCATGATTAGCAGGATGATGCCGACGATCGACAGCGGCTCGAACAGCAGGATGTTCAGCCCCGGCAGGGCCGCGAGCGGCCCGGCACTGAGGGCTCCGCTGAGCGCGCTGCCCAGCAGGATCGCGACGCCGGCGCCGATCGCGCTGCCGAGGAACCCGATGAAGGTCGCCTCGAGACTAAAGAGGGCGAACACCGTGCCGCTGCGCATGCCCATCGCCTTCATGAGGCCGATCTCGCGGGTGCGCTCCTGCACGCTCATGAGCAGCGTGTTGACGATGCCGAACGCGGCCGCGAGCAGGGCCACGACGGCGAAGGCGTTGAGCACGCCGATGATGCCGTCGATGACCGTCTTGATCACGCCGAGCTGATCCTGGATCGTCTGCGCGCCGAAGCCGGCGTCGATGATCTCGGCCTTGAGGGCCGCGATCTCGTCGGTGCTGAGCGCGGTATCGAAGCGGGCGACGGCGATCGCGTAGCGCGGGTCGCCGGTGTCGATTCCGGCCGACTGAACGTCGGCCAGCTCGGACACGAGAGCAGTGTTTGCGCCCGCTCCCGAGCTCAGCAACGACGTCTGAGAGACCCCGACGATCGTCGCCTCGACGGTCGACTGCTCACCGAGCACATCGGTGATACCGAGCGTCACCGTGCTTCCGACGGCGGCATCCGCATCGGAGAAGCCGAGAGGCTCCACATAGTCCGCCGGCAGCATGAGCTGACCCGTGGCGGATGACTGGTTGAGCTGGTCTCCCGCGACCAGATCCGACTTCGTGATCGACGACGTGGGGTTGATTGTCACCTCGTACTTCCCGCCGCCGTCGTACTGCACGTAGTCGACAGCGGCGACCTGGATCGGGTCGACCGACAGGATGCCGTCGAACGCGGCGAGCTCGTCGAGGTCGCCCTCGGTGAGGGGATCGCTCGCGCCGGCGCCGGGCAGCCCGGGAGCCGTTGTGCCCGTGGATGCCGATGACGTCTCCGGGTCGTACTCGGCCGGTCCGTCGGTCGTCGGCTCCGCCGCACGGGTGACGATGAAGACGTCATCCGCGCCCAGGGAGGCGACCTGCTTGGTGACGTAGTCGGTGACACCCGCGCCGACCGCGGTCGTGAGAGTGAGCGTGAACGCGCCCACGAACAGCGCGAGCACGGTGAGCGTGGTGCGGGTCTTGCTGCGGAAGGTGTTGCGCGCCGCCTTGGCGACGAGGTCGGTGGTTCTCATGCCGCCACCTCCGTGTTCGCGCTGTCGGACACGATCACGCCGTCGCGCAGGAACACCTGGCGGTCGCAGCGCGCCGCGAGCTCCTCGTCGTGGGTGACGATGATGAGCGTGATGCCGTGGTCGCGGTTGAGCGCGAAGAGCGTCTCCTCCACGACGGCGCCGGTCGCGCTGTCGAGGTTGCCGGTGGGCTCATCCGCGAAGATCACGCTCGGCTCCGAGACCAGGGCGCGGGCGATGACGACCCGCTGCTTCTGGCCCCCGGAGAGATCGTTGGCGTTCGCCTTGGCCTTCTCGGCCAGCTCGAGCTGCTCGAGCACGGCCATGCCCTTCTCCCGGCGAAGTCGCGGGGCCATGCCGGCGATCTCGAGGGGCAGCGTCACGTTGTCGAGCACCGAGGTGCCCGGGGTGAGGAAGAACTGCTGGAAGACGAAGCCGAAGGTGCGGTTGCGCAGCGCGTTGAGCTTGGACGTGCTCAGGGCGCGGGTGTCGACGCCGTCGATCGCGAGCGTGCCGGTGTCGGGAGCGTCGAGCAGGGCGAGCATGTGCATCAGGGTCGACTTGCCCGATCCGCTCTTGCCGACGATCGCGACGCACTCGCCGCGGGCGATCTGCAGGGTGACGTCCTTCAAGGCGCTGAAGCGCGCGGACCCCCTGCCGTACTCCTTGCCGATGCCACGGGCATCGACGACCAACTGTTCGGACATCAGGGCTTCCTCTCAAAGTGCAGTGACTGTAATTGTTCGTACAGTAACTGCAGTTTGAGTGGTCAGGAAGCGATCGGGGCGAAGTTACTCCCGAGGGAGTAGGGCACTGGCAGGGGGCTGCTCCCGAGGGACCGCGACCGGCTCAGTGGTGGCGATGATGAGCATCCGGGTAGTGCTCGTGATGATGCGTGATCGGTTCGTGCGTGTGCTCGTGCCGATGCCGGGTGCCGGCGACCACGGGGGCGTCATGGTCGTGCTGGTGATGCTCGTCATGAGTGTGCCAGTGGTCGTGGGTGATCGCCGCGTGGGTGTGATCGTGGGCATGCCGCTCGGTCAGATGAAGACCGACGCCGATCGCCATGAGCACCGCGGCGATCCCGAGCGGCACCGTGATGGGAGCGCCGAGCGCGACGGCCAGCAGCGCCCCGAAGAACGGCGCGATGGAGAAGTAGGCGCCCGCGCGTGCGGTGCCCACGTGCCGCAGCGCGACGATGAAGAGCACGAGGCTCACCCCGTAGGCGAGCACTCCGACGGCCATTGATCCGAGGATCACTGGAATCGCCGGCAGGGTGGCCCCGAGACTCAGGGCGATGCCGAGGTTCACAGGGCCGGCGACGCCACCCTTGATCGCGGCGAGCCAGGTTGCGTCAGTGAGGGCGATCATGCGGGTGAGGTTGTTGTCGATCCCCCAGCACAGGCACGCCCCGAGGATCGCGAGCGATGGCCACAGAGTGCCCAGCTCGGCGCCGGTCGGGGTCGAGAGCACGACTGCCCCGGCAACGATGGCGAGCATGCCGAGAGCGACGCGGCGATCGACGTTCTCCCGGAAGACGACCCACGCGAGCACGGCGGTGAAGACGCCCTCCGCGTTCAGCAGCAGTGAGGCCCCGGTCGCGGGCATGCCGCTCAAGCCGAGCATGAGGAGCACGGGGGCGAGGATGCCACCGAACGCGATCGCCCCCGCCAGGGGCAGCACCTCACGGCGGGCGAGCCGCACCCGGGGCGCGCGACGAACCAATCGGAAGAGCCCGAGCCCGAGACCCGAGCCCAGATAGAGCAGCCCGGCGAGCATCCACGGATCAACCGAGCCGAGAAGGAGCTTCGCGAGGGGCGTGCCCGCGCCGAAGAGCACGGCCGCCGCGAGCGCGGCCTGCACGCCTACGCTGCGGATCGCCTTCATGGAGCCATTTCACCACGATGGCGCCATCCCGCCCGCCTGGGCGGCGTCAGGACAGCTGGCCCCGCACGATCGAGTCGCCCGAGTGGGTCGGGTCGCCGTCGAACGGCTCCTCTGAAATGTCGACGAGGTCGTAGCGCGAGAGGTCGAGTCCGGCGGGGATCGTGAACGTGCCGCTGGCGCCATCCACGATGCCCAGACTCACGAGCTGCGACGTGTCGGAGCTGATGAGCCAGACCTCGCGGAAGCCCTCCTCGCCCGCGGGCAGATCGACCGAGACGTCGACGACCCGCGAGCCATCGGCGCTCTCGGTCACGGTCGCGCTGCCGGTGGCGCCCACCCAGTCGGGAAAGGCGTCGAGCTGAGCGGATGCCAGCACCGTCGCCGGGGTCGGCTGCAGCGACAGCCACACGGCTCCGATCCCGCCGACCAGAACCACTGCCGCCGCGGCCGCCGCGACCGGAGCGATCCACCCCGGCCGGCGCAGCGGCGTCACGGGGGCGAGGCGTTCGTGCTCGGAGCCGTCGTCGCCCTCGTGCTCCTCGCCCTCGAGCTCGTCGACCTCGGCACGGATCGCCGACCACACCCGGGCATCCGGCTGCAGGAGGTCGCCCGCCCCGAGGGTCGAGCGGCCCACCTCAGCAGCGTGCGCGAGGTTCTCCACCTCCGAGCGGCATTGGGCGCAGGAGGCGAGGTGGTCGCGGTCCGTCGCGTCGCCGGCGTTCTCGCCGAGGGCGAGGAGGGCGAGCAGGTCAGGATCGACGTGTCGCATAGGTCACCTCCAGTCGGGTGCGCATCCTCTGCAGGCTGCGACGGATGTGGCTCTTGACCGTGCCCAAGGGTAGCCCCAGGCGGCTCGAGATCTCGTTGTGGGTGAGGTCGTCGAAGAAGGCGAGTCGGATCACGCGCTGAGCCTCCGGTTCGAGTTGGGCGATCTCGTCGGCGACGAGAAGGGTGTCGGCCAGGTCGACCGGCTCCGCGGTGAACTCGCTCGGCAGCGAGACCGCGGCCAACTGCTCCTGCAGACGCCGGATTCGGGCGCGCGCCTCGTGCGTGTCGGCGATCTTGTTCTTGGCGATTCCGACGAGCCAAGCCGAGAGCCGGGCGCGAGTCGGATCGAAGCGAGTGCGACTGGTCCAGGCCGAGACGAAGGTCTTCTGGGTGACGTCTTCGGCATCCCCGATGTCACCGAGCGATCGCACCGCGAGGGTGTAGATCAGCGGCGACCACCGGTGGTACGCCTCCTCGAGCGCGCGCTCGGCCCCCGCCGCGAAGTCGCGGGCGATGCGGTCGTCGTCGATGTCGCTCATGGTGTCTCGGTTCAGGATGCCACGGGGATCGCCGTCACGACGATGTTGTCGCTGTAACTGCCGGTCGAGTAGTTGAACTGACCGCCGCACGTGATGAGCACGAGGCGGGGATCGCCGTCGCGATCGAAGACGTCGGCGAGGGGCAGCTGCTCCTTGAGCACGCTCGTGACCGACTCGATCGCGTAGCGCACCTGCTCGCCCGACGTCATGGTGACGACGATCTCGGTTCCCGCGGCGAGGCCCTTGAGTCCGGCGAGCGGACCGAGGCCGTACTCGATCGAGTCGACGTGGGCGGCGATGACCGTGGTGCCGGTCTCGCTCAGCGGGTCGGCGCCGAAGCGGTACCAGCCGGCGACCTTCACGTCGGCGGGCAGCTCCATGAGGCCATCGGGCTGGACGCCGACGGGGGTGACCGAGACGCGGATGCCGGTGCCCGGCACCTCCACGCTCGTCGGGGGCACGGGGGTGCGGGCTGGCTGGAGCTTGGCGCTGACGACCGGGATGTCGGGGAGGTTCGCGCTGCTCGACGGCGGCCGCGTGGGTTCGGGGGCGGGCTGCTCCGCGCTGGGAGGGGCGGAGCAGCCCGCGAGGAGGAGCACCGTGAT
>CALRZA010000042.1:0-9802 GCA_943372535.1 Auritidibacter sp. Marseille-P8566 | reverse complement strand
CTTCGTCCGAAATGCCCCCGCGGAGGACTTGCAGCAATGGGATGTACTCCTCGTGGGCGGCAAGGGGCGCGCTATAGATCTGGGTGGGTCAAAGATACTGCGCGCCCAGAGAGGAGTCGGCGAGGGCGACGGGATCTACACCATCTCTGGCTCCAAGCGTCGAGTGGCGGGTAGCGGCGACGTCGCGATCCTCATGTCTGCAGAGCGCAAGGACCAAGCGATCGCAAGCTTCAGGGCCCTAGAGACCGAGCCGACGAAGGGAGTCCCTGACACGGCGTACGTACCTTTCTTGGAGCGGCCGCTGCTGATCCTCTATCCCATCGAGGCCAACCTCTTGGGTGGCCCGGATGGCCGTCCGCAAAGGGACTTCCCATTGGAGGAGACCCTTGTGGGAGTTCTTGTTGCGGTTCCGGAGCGGATCGGCCCGGAGGGCCGCCGACCGCCCAGTGATGATCGATCGGCCGACGTGACATACATGTTGAACGCCCCGGCACAGCGCCTCTGGGCCGCCGAGTACGGAGACGAAGATGACGATTGAGGATGCTCGCCAAGACTGGTTGAAACTAATCTCAGCTGGTGTTCCTGGGCAGTTGCTCTTGGGCGAGGGGCCACTTCGCTGCTACTACGGGATCGATGACTTGGGGCGAGCAGTGTTCTTCGTACTCTCGCAGACCCGTTCAGAGGCCCCGAAGCTCGCAGATCTCGTCCACATCGACCACGGGAGGAGACCCGATGGCAACTGGACAGTAGTTCTCACGCTCACCGACAGCGAGTACGCGGAGGCATTCGCGGGGATGTGCTTGGAAGTGGCCCGACGGGCCTCAGCCGAGCCAGATGAGGCCTCGGCCCTTCGAGTCTTTGACTCGACCATCAGTGATTGGCGTCGACTCCTATCTTTGAAGACAGCGCGACGCCTGAGTGACCACGAGCTTCGCGGCCTCATCGCCGAACTACAGTTCCTCAAGACGGTCGGGCTGGAGGTTGGCGCGAGTATCGCTTTGGAAGCGTGGGCCGGCCCCCATGGGGCGCCGCAGGACTTCCGGTTCGGCGCTGGCCGGGTTTTCGAGGTCAAGGCCATTCGAGTCGGGGCGACTGCGCTCCACATCTCGTCAATAGAGCAGCTCGAGGCGGGTGTGGCGGATCTGCTGACCTTGGTGGCGATCGATCTGAACGACATCCCGTCTGCCGTACCCGGGTCCTTCACCCTCCCCAGTTTGGTGGGAGAGATCGCTGAATTGTTGAGGAGGGTTCCGGCCGACGTTGATCGCTTGTACGAGAAGCTTGCGTTGCTCCAAGTAGATGTCACTGACGAGTTCTACGCGGGGAAGATCTTCGAGCTAGGGGCGACTCGGCACTTCTTGGTTGCCGATGGCTTTCCGAGAATTCGGACCCGCGACATCCCTACAGGCGTTGTGAGGGCCAAGTACCAAGTACTACTGAACGCCCTTCTGCCGTTCGCGATCGAGCCGGAGCTTCACACGATTGGCGCAACTGATGCGAACTGACCTCCAAGACTTCCATTCAGACTTCCTTAACTCGGTCAGGGCCGGCGCCGCAGCGGAAGGCTCCTTCACGGAGCAGTCCTTCGTCGAGGAGTTCGGAAGGAGGCTCACCGAGGCGGAGGAGGTGGACAACCTGACCCCTGGTCACTTCGAGGGCCTCGGCATCAGCAACAAGAAGATCGGATTCGATGGGTACGACTTCGGAGACGAAGAGGGGCACGTAGTCCTCGCGGTATCCCACTTCGTGAACGCGGAGACCGTTGAGACCTTAGGGACCACCGAGGCGAACCGGCTCTTTGGTCTGGTCGTCGGGTTCGTTGAGGCAGTTCTTTCCGGCGATCTGCTCCGGAAGCTCGAGGAGAGTTCGACCGGGTACCAAGTCGCGAGACAGCTCGCCGACCAGATCACCCGGACCTTCAAGATCAGGATCTACCTGTTGACGAACTGCGCGTTGGGGGTGCAGGTCAAGGGATTCTCAAGCCGTGAGCTTGGACCAATCACTGTCGAGTTCCATCCATGGGACATTCAGCGCCTCCAACGTGTTCAGGAATCCGGGTCCGGGCGAGAGGAGATCGAGATCGATCTCAATGAATGGCAGCCGGGAGGGCTGCCGTGCCTGAAGGCGCCCATCACGTCAGCGTCTGTCGAGACGTACTTGTGTGTGGTTCCCGCGTCCGTGCTGGCGGGCGTGTACAAGAAGTACGGGAGCCGAGTCCTCGAGTCGAATGTCCGATCGTTCCTAAGCGTCCGCGGCAACGTCAACAAGGGGATCCGCGGAACACTCATGAAACAACCTGAGATGTTCCTGAGCTATAACAACGGCATCACCGCGACGGCAACTGCTGTGAAGACGGAGATATCGTCGGACGGCCTGAGCCTCACGAGGATCCGAGACCTGCAGATTGTCAACGGTGGCCAGACGACCGCTTCGATCTTCTACGCACAGAAAGAGGACAAGGGCCTAGACCTCACCGATGCGTTCGTACAGATGAAGCTGATCGTCGTCGACGAGGAGCAGGAATCTGAGCTCGTGCCGAAGGTGAGCCGATTCGCCAACACACAGAACAGGATCAGCGACGCTGACTTCTTCTCCAACCATCCATTCCACCAGCGGATGGAGGAGAAGTCTCGCCGCATTCTTGCACCCTCAGTAGCCGGCAGCCCTTTCCAGACGAAGTGGTTCTACGAGAGGACACGCGGCCAGTTCGCAACAGAACGCTCCAGGCTGACGGCCGCTGGGCAGCGCCAGTTCGATCTGGAGAACCCAAAGTCTCACGTCTTCACCAAGACGGATGCAGCCCGATTCCTTGTTTCCTGGGGTCAGATGCCCCACGTGGTCAGCGCTGGTGCGCAGAAGAATTTCATACAGTTCGCCAAGGAGATCGACGAGAAGTGGTCTAAGGACGAAAGCCAGTTCGGTGACGAATACTTCCGGGACTTGGTCGCAAAGGGGATCCTCTTCAACGGACTTCGTGGCAGAGTGCTCAAGTCCGATTGGTACAAGCAGGAGCCAGGGTACTTGGCAAACATCGTGACCTACGCGATTGCCAAGCTCGTCGCGACCGTCGAGTCCTCACGATCCGGCAGGAAGTTCAACTTGGGGCGGATCTGGTTGGAGCAGGGCGTCAGTGATGAACTCTGGGAGCTGTTGGAGCCCTTCGCGGTGTTGGCGAGGAACGTCCTCACTGATGCTCGGCGCCCCGTCGTGAACGTGACGGAATGGGCTAAGCGAGATGCCTGTTGGGCCAAGGTCAAGACCACTGAGATTCAACTAGCTGCCGGACTAGACGAATACCTTGTGTCCGCGGCGGTGGTTGCCGAATCGGTACGATCAGCGCGGCAGGACCAAAAGATGGTGTCGGGCATCGATGATCAGGTCCACGTCCACAAGCAGGGGCGTGCCTATTGGGCCGAGGTCTTGGACTTCGGAACTGAACTGAAGTCGATCTCACCCAAGGAGAGGGATCTGCTCGTGCTTGCCGCGGGGCCGACCAGTGTCATGCTGAGTGAGCTGCAAGCAAAAGCTTTGGTGTTGGTCGAGAAGCGGATGTTGGAGAGCGGCTTCAGATCGAACGAAGCCTAGGTCTGTTCCGTCAGCCCCCGGAAATCGCATCCCATGCGTCTGCGATCGCATTTCCGATCTGGTGTGCCAACAAAGGGGGCACTGCGTTCCCGACTTGGTGATACTGCTGGGTTCGATTCCCTTCAAAGAAATAGTCGTCTGGGAACGTCTGAAGTCTGGCGGCTTCACGAACTGTGAGACTTCGCATCTGAGAAGGGTCGGGATGGATGTAGTAGTGGCCGTCCTTGGAGATGTGAGAGACCACCGTTGTCGATGGCTCCGATGCGACTTGAACCCGGAATCGATCGTCGAAGGGGCGCCGTTCTGACTCAGCATTCCTGTGGCGAGGTAGGAGGTCCTTGGGCAACTCACTCAATCGTGGCGAGACCCCCCTCTCTTTTGCCCATGATGATGCGTAGAAGTAGCGCTCCAGATCTGCAGGCATGTGCGATCGAGACTCATGTTGAAGGACTCCGCTTAGTTCGGGCACCCTTACCCAAGAGTCGAACGCCTCGCTGGGACCGGCGACACCGGCCGTCTCGATGAATCTGGACCCACGAGTTAACGAGAGGCCGGCCACATCAAGCCCTGCTCGATGTGCAGCAGAGGCTCGGATGCGTTCCCACTCATCGTCAGAGTCCATTGACACCGGACTGATTCCCGACCTCAAGGCCGGGAGGTCGAAGAGCGCATCTTGGACGGTCACACGCGGTCGTTCAGTCAACGGTTGGATTGCAAAACCCTGATCGATCAGATCCTTTCGCACACCGACCAAGATCACACGATGGCGCTTCTGAGGTACCCCGTACTTCTCCGCCCGGAGGACGAAGTCTGCCGGGCTGAGCTGGCCGTCGCGAGACACGGCCAGGGAGAGCACCTCGTACTCGAGTCCGGTCCGCGGCGATTTCAGGTCAGAGAGGATCAGGTCGAACATGGGGCTCTCTGAGTGAGTTGAGGAGAGCAGACCCTTGACGTTCTCCATGACGAAGACAGAGGGTGCGAAGTCTTGGATGATCGCCAAGTACTCGCGATAAAGGAAATGCTTCTTGTCTAGTGCAAAGGTTTCATCGTTGGCACGCCGGGATCGGCCGGCGAGGGAGTAGGCCTGACAGGGCGGGCCGCCGATAAGTGCCCATTCCGTTGCGGATGAGGCTGCAAGCGCAGCGCCGATCGCCATTCTCGAAACGGATCGATTGTCGGGGCCTAGCTCCAACTCGAGCACTTCGTCGTTTGCGACATCAGCGGCCGCTGAGACCTCAGGAATGGCAACGAACTGGTCATACGACAGGCGACCCACGACATAGCCGATGTAGTCCTCGTACCGGGGGGTCCCCGACAGCTGGCGTGCTATCGACCGGAGTCGAAGGGTACGGCAGGCAACTGGATCCATCTCGATGGACAATGCCGTGTTGAAGCCAGTGGTGCGGCCAACTCCTACTCTGCTGAATCCTTCATTCAGACCCCCGGGACCGGCGAACACGTCAATGACAGGGATGCTCTTCACGCTCATCGGTAACCGTTCGGGAGTTGGATTGGTGCCAGGTTACCAGAAGGCTCCGATGGTGGCCCCCACGCATTCGACTGTCCGACTGTCGGACAACTGAGCGGGCCCCGCGATCTCTCGCGGGGCCCGCCTTGTCAGTCCCCCTTCACATTCACGAGCTGCCGCAGCGTGTGCACGATCGACACGAGGTCGGCGGCATCCGCCATCACCCGGTCGATCGGCTTGTAGGCCGCGGGGATCTCGTCGATGAAGGCGTCGGTGTCGCGGTACTCGATGCCGACCATGGCCGCGCGCAGGTCATCCGCTGAGAACTGCCTGCGGGCCGCCGAACGCGAGTACTCGCGGCCGGCGCCGTGGGGCGACGACTCGAGCGCGACGGCGTTGCCGAGGCCCTCGACCACGTACGACGCGGTGCCCCTCGAGCCGGGGCTGAGCCCGAGCTCGCCGGCGCGCGCCGAGATGGCTCCCTTGCGGGAGAGCCACACGTCCTTGCCGAAGTGCCGCTCCTTCTGGGTGAAGTTGTGGTGGCAGTTGATGCGGTCGAGCTCGACCACCGGCACCTGCATCCACTCGCTCACCTGGCGCACGACGCGGTCCATCATCTCCTCACGGTTGAGCAACGCGAAGTGCTGCGCCCACGTGAGCTCGTCGATGTAGCGGCCGAACTCCGGCGTGCCCTCCACGAGGTAGGCGAGGTCGGGGTCGGGCAGCGTGATCCACCACTTCTCCATGAGCTTCTTGGCCACCGAGATGTGGTGCTGAGCGATCTTGTTGCCCACCCCGCGCGAGCCGGAGTGGAGGAACAGCCAGACGGCATCCGTCTCGTCGACACTCACCTCGATGAAGTGGTTGCCCGAGCCGAGCGTGCCCAGCTGCAGCTGCCAGTTGCCCGCGTAGCTCGCCGGGTCGAAACCGCGCTTTTCCGCCAGCTCCGTGAGCTCGTGGATGCGCGGCTCGGCCGTCGCGACGATCTTGCGGTTGTAGGCCCCCGCCGAGGTGGGGATGGCGCGCTCGATCTGCTGGCGCAGCTCCTTGAGGTCGGGCTTGAGCTCGCTTCGAGTGAACTGCGTCTTGACGGCGATCATGCCGCAGCCGATGTCGACGCCGACCGCGGCCGGCATGACCGCCCGCTGCGTCGGGATCACCGAGCCGACCGTCGCGCCGAGCCCGAGGTGCGCGTCGGGCATGAGCGCGACGTGCGGGAACACGAACGGCATGGTCGCCGTCGTGCGCGCCTGGGCCTCCGCGTTCTCGCCGAGGATGCTTGCCCAGCTCTTGAGCCGGGCGGTGAGTGTCTTCATGGTCCTTTCGATTCTGTGGTGTGAGTGGATGCTGGCACCGGGGCACAGCATCGACCTGCAGAATCGACGGATGTCCCGGGCCTCGGTCGGCCGCGGGACTGGGGTGTCCGCGACCTAACTGAGGGGCTGGAGGGTGCGCTCATCGCGCGCCATGAGCGGAAAGCTCAGGGGCGCGTTCGCGTCGCGATACTCGATCACGATTCCTCCAGGTCAACGGGACGTGCCGGGGATCGGCACAGGATCACGAGACTAGCGCGGCAGCGGCCGAGTGAACCTCACGAGACGGTAACGATCGCGCTCTGTCCACATTCTCGCCAAGAGGCGAGGAGGAGCCGCCCCACTCGCTCACGATGGATGCATGGTGATCACAGGCGTGCCGAGTAGCACAAGTGCTACTCTCGGGACCATGGGCGAACAGGTGGGCATCCGCGAGCTGAGGCAGCAAGCGTCTGAGCTGGTCCGGCGCGCGAGCGCGGGGGAGGAGATCGTGATCGCCGTCTCTGGCTATCCCTCCGCGAAGCTGGTGCCTCTGTCCCCGCGGCAGTGGCGCAAGGGCCGCGACCTCAATGCGATGTTCGCCACGATTGCCGCGGATCCGCAGTGGGCTGCCGAGTTGAGTAACGATGACGGCGTCGACCAGGCACCTCGCGACCCGTGGGAACGGGCGGGCCGGTGAGCGTCATTCTCGACACGACAGTGCTGATCGATCCCATCGAGTTCGATGACGACGAGGACTACGCGATCTCGGTCGTCAGCATCGCCGAGTTGCAGTTCGGGGTGCTGCGTGCGGCAGGCTCGCCTCACCAGGCCAGTCGGCTTCAACGACTCTCGATGATCGAGAACGCCTACGACGTGATCCCCATGGATGCGGCGATCGCGCGAGCCTATGCCGAGTGCGCTGCCGCTGTCGCCGGGTCCGGTCGCAACCCGCGATCCCGCGTGTTCGATCTGGTCATCGCCGCGACGGCGAAAGTTCGCGGTGCCGCCCTGCTGACCTACAACGTCGACGACTTCCGCGGGATCGCCCACCTCGTCGAGGTGCGCGATGCCCGTAGCCCGCTGGTCAAGTAGCGCGCAGCGCGTTTCGAAACCACCCACAGTGTCACCGCCCCACGGCACACTGGACTCATGACCACAGAACCCGCCACGACGATCCCGTGCCCGCGCTGCGGCGCTCCGGGCATCCCGATCGTCTACGGGCTTCCCGGCCCCGAGCTGTTCGAGGCGGCAGAGCGCGGCGAGGTCGCCCTCGGCGGGTGCGAGCTCTCGTTCGACAATCCGCTGTGGCGGTGCTCGTCGGGGGAGTGTCGGCGGGAGTTCTGACCGACGTGTGACGGCTGTCGTCAGCCCACTGCATAACGCATTGCGTTAGTAACGTGACGCGTTATACCCTCGGTGATTGTGAAGCATAACCCGGTTCACCCCGGCGAAGTCTTGATGGACGACTTCATCGGACCGCTCGGCATCACTCAGCACCGACTCGCGGTCGCCATCGCCGTACCGCCGCGCCGCATCAACGAGATCGTGCACGGTCAGCGGCGGATCACGGCGGATACCGCCCTGCGGCTGGGCCGGTACTTCGGAACGACGGCCCAGTATTGGATCAACCTGCAGACGCACTACGACCTGGAGCTCGAGCGGGACGCCCTGAGCGATGTTCTCGATCGGATTCGGCCGTTGCAGACCGCGTAGTCGGTTTCGATACGCGCTTCGCGCTACTCAACCAGCGGGTTACGTCAGCACTCCACGACGTTCACCGCGAGGCCGCCCTCGCTCGTCTCCTTGTACTTCGTCGACATGTCGATGCCGGTCTGGCGCATCGTCTCGACGACGGTGTCGAGCGAGACGTAGTGCGAGCCGTCGCCGCGCAGCGCGAGCCGGGCCGCGGTCACGGCGGTCGACGCGGCGATCGCGTTGCGCTCGATGCACGGGATCTGCACGAGCCCGCCCACCGGGTCGCACGTGAGGCCGAGGTGATGCTCCATCGCGATCTCGGCGGCGTTCTCCACCTGTGCGGGCGTGCCGCCCATCGCGGCCGTGAGCCCGCCCGCCGCCATCGCGCACGCCGAGCCCACCTCGGCCTGGCATCCGCCCTCCGCGCCGGAGATCGACGCGTTCGCCTTGAAGAGCGAGCCGAGGGCGGTCGCGGTGAGCAGGAAGTCGCGCAGGCCCGGCAGCGGGTCATCGCCTTCGGAGAGGAACTCGGCCCAGTAGCGCGCGACCGCCGGCAGGATGCCCGCCGCCCCGTTCGTCGGCGCCGTCACGACCCGCCCGCCGGCCGCGTTCTCCTCGTTCACCGCGAGGGCGAACGCCCCGAGCCAGTCGCCCGGCAACGCCTTGGCGGGCTCGGCATCGAGCTGCTCGCGGATCATCCCGGCCCGCCGCCGCACCTGCAGCAGCCCGGGCAGCAGCCCCGCGGCGTGCAGGCCGGCGTCGATGCAGCCGTCCATCGCGTGCCAGATCGCGTCGAGCCCGGCATCCACCTCGGCGGGGGAGCGGCGGGACTCCTCGTTCGCGCGCGCGAGGTCGGCGATCGACCGGCCGGTCGTCGCGGTGAGGGCGAGCAGGGCATCCGCGGTCGCGAACTCGTAGGGGTCGCTGCGGTCGTGCACCGGCGGCTCAGCGCCCTCGCGGCGGATGAACCCGCCGCCCACGGAGTAGAAGGTCTCGCTCGCGACGGTGACGCCGTCGGCATCCACCGCCGTCAGCAGCAGCGCGTTGGGGTGGCCGGGCAGGCGCGTGAACGGCGCGAACGTGATGTCGCCCCGGTCGACGACGATGTCGTGGATGCCCGCAAGAGCCAGCAGCGACCCATCGACCCAGCGCCCCCACCTCTGCCGCACGTCGGAGGGCTCCACCGTCTCGGGAGCCAGGCCGGCCAGGCCGGCCAGCACCGCGTCGGGCGTGCCGTGGCCGATGCCCGTCGCGCCCAGTGATCCGTAGAGCACGCACGAGACGCGGGCCACGCGGGGCAGCGCGCCGGAGTCGCGCAGTCGGTCGGCGAACTCCGCCGCGGCCCGCATGGGGCCGACGGTGTGCGAGCTCGAGGGTCCCACACCGATGGAGAACAACTCGAACGCCGAGACGTACGCTGTCACGCCCCCAAGGCTACGCGGGCAGTCGCGGATTGAGTAGGCCGAAGGCCGTATCGAAATCGCCGCTCCGAGCTGCCGTGGTTTCGATACGGTCAGTGCTCGCCGCTGTCCTCGCCGTGCGAGTCCTCCGCGGGCTCCTCGACCACGGGGGCGAGGCGCGACGTCACGAGGTAGGTGATCGACTCGTCGTCGGCGTTCGCGTAGACGCGCACGAGATACGCCTCCGTCTCGAGGTCGCTGTAGAGCGCCTCGGTCACGCGGGACGTGAAGCCCGCGCCGGTGAGCAGCTCGATCGCGTGGGCGAGGTCAGCGGTGAGATCCGTGCTGCTGATTCCGAC
>CALRZA010000041.1:0-9810 GCA_943372535.1 Auritidibacter sp. Marseille-P8566 | reverse complement strand
CGCGACTGGATGTTCGCCGGCGGGCTGACCGCGGTGTTCGCGGTGGCGGTGCTGCTCGTTCCGCCGGAGCTGAGCCAGCCCGTGACCGGCGCGGGGGGATTCGAGAGCACCCTCACGGCATCCATCGTCGTCGTCGGCCTGCTCGGTGCCTACGCTGCGATCCTCGGGGTCTTCCTCGTGATCGGGGCCCTCTCGCTCAAGTGGGCCCCGGCCCCGCCCGCTCCTGCCGTCTCCCGCCCTACCGACCCGATCGAGGCCTCATCATGACCCAGCCCACTCTGCGCGAGCGCACCCGTCCGGCCGAACTGCTCGGCCTCTCCGGGGTGCTCGGCGCCTTCACCGGACTCATCGTGCTGATGTCGACCCGGGATGCCCTGGTCGCCCTGATCTTCGCCGCGGTCGCCTTCATCGTCGGCCTCGTCGGCATCGCGATGCTCGCGCTCGCGGTGCGGCCGACGGGCGAGGAGAAGCTCGACCTGCTCGAGCAGGACGACGAGCAGCAGGGCCGCTCGGGTCACTGAGTCGAGCGTCGATCCGAATCGCGCCGAGCCGCTAGTCGCCGAGCTCGTCCACGAGGTCGGAGGCGAGGCCCGTGTACGTCGCCGGCGTGAGCGTGCGCAGTCGCGCCTTGGCGGAATCCCCGATGTCGAGGCCGTCGATGAACTCGACGAGCTCGGCCTGACCGACGCGCTTGCCCCGCGTGAGCTCCTTGAGGATCGCGTACGGGTCGGCGATCGCGCTGCGTCCGGCGGTCACCTCGGCACGGATCACCGTCTGGATCGCCTCGCCGAGCACCTCCCAGTTGCCGTCGAGGTCGGCGGCGAGGGCCTCCGGCGCCAGGTCGATCTCCTTCAAGCCACGCGTGATGTTGTCGAGAGCCAGGAGCGAGTGGCCGAGGGCGACGCCGATGTTGCGCTGCGTCGTCGAGTCGGTGAGGTCGCGCTGCAGGCGTGAGGTCACGAGGGTCGCCGCGAGTGAGTCGAGTAGGGCGCTCGACAGCTCGAGGTTCGCCTCGGCGTTCTCGAAGCGGATCGGGTTGATCTTGTGCGGCATCGTCGACGACCCCGTCGCCCCAGCCTGCGGGATCTGGCGGAAGTAGCCCATCGAGATGTAGGTCCACACATCGGTGCACAGGTTGTGCAGCACCCGGTTGGCGTGACTGATGCGGGCATAGAGCTCGGCCTGCCAGTCATGGGACTCGATCTGGGTCGTGAGCGGGTTGAACTGGAGGCCGAGCGAGGTGACGAAGTCGCGGGCGATCGCCGCCCAGTCCTGGTCGGCGTCGGCGGCGAGGTGGGCCGCGAAGGTTCCCGTTGCACCGCTGAACTTGCCCAGGTACTCGGTCGCCTCGATCTGCGTGAGGATGCGCTGCAGGCGGTGCACGAACACCGCGAGCTCCTTGCCCATCGTCGTGGGGGTCGCCGGCTGGCCGTGCGTGTGGGCCAGCATCGGGGCATCCCGCAGTTCGATGGACAGCGCGCGCAGCGACGCGAGCAGGGTGCGGAAGGCCGGAAGCCACACCGACTCGACGGCGGCCCGGATCGTGAGGCCGTACGAGAGGTTGTTGATGTCCTCGCTCGTGCACGCGAAGTGGGTGAGCTCGGCGATGCCGTCGAGTCCGCGGTCGGCGAGGGCTCGGCGCACGAGGTACTCGACCGCCTTGACGTCATGCCGGGTGGTCGCCTCGAGCTCGGCCAGCGTGTCGATCTCGGGCTGTCCGAAGTCGGCGGCGAAGGCGCGCAGGCTCGCCCGATCGGACTCCGAGAGGGCCGACGACCCGAAGAGGCCGCGGTCGGTCAGCGCGAGGAGCCACTCCACCTCGACGTGCACGCGCGCCCGGTTGAGTCCGGCCTCGGAGAGGTGCTCACCGAGGGCGGAGACGGCGGGGCGGTAGCGGCCGTCGAGCGGACTCAGCGGCTGGTCGGGCAGGCTCATGGGGCTCCCTGTCGGATTCCTGGCTTGATCTGGCGGAAGAGGGATGCGCACGCGCGTTCGATCATGGAGAGAACCTGATCGAAGAGCGCCGCATCCGAATAGTACGGGTCGGGCACGTCGATGAGCGCCGCGAGCTCGCTGTCGAAGCCCAGCAGCAGCTGCACTTTGGCCGCCTCCTGCTCCGACGGCGCCCACGCCTTGAGGATGCGCTCCTGACCCCGGTCGAACACGACGACGAGGTCGAGGTCGGCGAACCAGCTCGGGTCGAACTGCCGACCGCGGTGTCCCGACCCGTTGTAGCCCCGGGATTCGAGGGCCGTGCGGGTGCGCGGATCGGAGGGCTCGCCGACGTGCCAGTCGCCGGTGCCGGCCGAGCTCACGGCGATGCGGTGGTCGAGGCCACCCTGGGTCACGAGCGACTTGAAGACAGTCTCCGCCATCGGCGAGCGGCAGATGTTGCCCGTGCAGACGAAGCAGATGCGAAAGAGCGGCGGTCCATCGCCGGGGCGCTCGAAGCTCATGCCTCATTGTCCCGCACAATCCGCTCCCCACCATGGGCCGCGTGGATGCCGCGGCGCACGATCCCCGTCCCACCCCGGCCGCGCGTGCCCCGAGCCGCCCACACTGGGCCCATGCTGCCGCCCGACCCCATCCTCCTCGCCGATCTGGAGCTGCAGGCCCGGCAGCTCGACTCGGCCTTGGCCCGGCTCGTCGCCGCGCGCGCCACTCTCGGCTCCACCTCCGCGAGCCTCTGGCGGGGCACGGCGCGGGCCGGGTTCGACGCGGCCATCGACGGGCTCATCCGCACCATCGAGGCGGGGATCGCGGCGATCACCTCGGCTCGCGACCACACCCTCATCGCGGTGCGGGTGGTGTCGGCGCGTGGCTGAGCGGGCCGGTGCCCCCGAGCCGCCGCTCGGGGATCTCATCCTGTCGGGCGACTCCACGACGTCGGTCGCCACGGAGCAACTCTCCGCGTCAGCCGACATCCTGGCCGCCGTGTCCCGCGAGGCTCTGCTGATCGGTGGGGAGCTCTCGCGCATCGATGATCGACTGTCCAGCTTCTCGCTCGCTCTGCGCGGAGCGCCGGCGGCGGCGGCCCTCGCCGAGCAGCACCTCGGCCAGGCGATCATCGTCGCCGGGCAGATCGAGGTGATCGCGCGCACCCTGAGCGTGGCCCTGCGCGGCGCGGCCGACACCTACGAGGTGGGCGAAGGGATGATCAGCGGGTGGGCCGGCGGGCTCGGCGCGGCCGCCGGGGGGCTGGCCGTGACGTCGGCGTCGGTCGGGAGCCGGCATCCGGCCGGCGAGTCCGCTGGCCCGGGCCCCGGCGCGGACGGCGACCTGCGCTCGTGGTTGATGTCTCCCGAGGGGGTGGCCGGGGTGCGGCGCACCGTCTCGCGGTCGGATGAGGCGCTGCTCGCGGGGCTCGGCATCCCGGCGCCGGTGGCGCAGCTGCTCGGCGACGAGGGGCTGGGGCTCGTCGGTCTCGGCACGGTCGCCGCCGTCGTGGGGTCGGCGGGGGCCGCGCTCGGCCTCGTGCGGGAGACTCCGGTGACCGTCGCCCCCCGGCGGTCCGGGCCGGGCGAGCCGGTGCCGGCGGGCTTCACCGAGCGCCTCGACCGCATCCCGTCGCCCGACTCCGAGGGCGGGCAGATCCGGGTCGACGTGTACGAGAAGCCCGACGGCACCCGCTACGCCGAGGTCTTCATTGCGGGAACCCAGGAGTTCAACCCCCTCGCCACCGACGAGCCCTTCGACATGGCGAGCAATCTCGGCAACACGGTCGGCGATTCGAGTGCCGCCGTGCGCTCCGTCGAGCAGGCGCTCGCCCTCTCGGGAGTCGGCGAGTCGACGCCGCTCATCCTCACCGCACACTCGCAGGGCGGCGCGGTCGCGGCGCGGCTCGCGGAGTCGGGCGAGTACGAGGTCGCGGGCATCGTGACCTTCGGGGCGCCGACCGGGCAGATCCCCATCCCGCCGTCGATCCCGACCGTGCTGGTCGAGCACCTCGACGACCCGGTGCCGGCGTTCGGCGGCGATCAGGACAACGCGCACGCGCTGCGGGTCGAGCGGCGTGCTTTCGAGCCGGGCGAGCTCCCCGTCGACGGAGCGCTGCCGACTCACGACCTCGGCGCCTATCGCACCACCGCCCTGAGCATGGATGCCGCCGGCGGCACCGCGGTCACGGATGCGGCACGACGCCTCGACGCGTTCACCCGCGGCGGCGTGCCCGTGTCGAGCACGATCTACGACGCGGAGCGCGTCACCGGAAGCGTCAGCGCGACGACTTCGCCCCGCCGGTCAGGGGGCGCGTGAGGATGCCGATGAGCCAGCTGATGAGGCCCAGCACGAGCGCGCCGAGCACGCCCCACCAGAAGCCGTCGACCTCGAGGCCGAAGCCCAGGAAGCCGGTGATCCAGGCAGCGAGCAGCAGCAGCAGTCCGTTGACGACGAGCGCGATGAGGCCGAGCGTGAGGATGTAGATCGGGAAGGCGACGATCCTGATGAAGTTGCCGACCACGGCGTTCACGACACCGAAGATCGCGGCCACGATGAGGTAGGTCAGAACCGTCTGCAGAAGCTCGCCGGGAGGGAACGCGACCACCCGCACCCCGGTGACGAGGAGGGTCGTGAGCCAGAGGGCCACGGCATTGATCAGCAGGCGCGCGATGAGTCTCATGCTCCTCACTATGCCTGAGCCGCCGAGGGGTCGCAACGGAACATTAGGCTGACACCGTGACCAGTCCCCGTGTTCGCCTCCGCCCCGAGATCGCCTCGATGGTGCCCTATCGTCAGGGTCGCACCGCCGCGGAAGACGCGTTCAAACTCTCGTCGAACGAGAACCCGGTCCCTCCGCTGCCCGCCGTGCTGGAGGCCATGGCCTCCTCCACCATCAACCGCTACCCGGATGCCTCGGCGGCCGCCCTGCGCACGGTGCTGGGCGAGCGGTTCGGGGTCTCGCCCGAGCAGATCCAGGTCGGTGCGGGATCCGTCTCGGTGCTCGCCCAGCTCATCACGGCCGCGAGCGGCCCCGGCGACGAGATCCTCTACTCGTGGCGCAGCTTCGAGGCCTACCCGTTGCTCGTCGCGACCGCGGGGTCGACCAGTGTCGCGATCGCGAACACCGACGATCACCGGCACGACCTCGAGGCGATGCTCGCGGCGATCACCGACCGCACCCGACTCGTGCTGGTCTGCAGCCCCAACAACCCCACCGGCACGGTCGTCGGCCACGACGAGTTCGTCGCCTTCCTCGAGCGGGTGCCCGAGACCGTGCTGGTCGTGCTCGACGAGGCCTACGCCGAGTTCGTCACCGACCCGACCGCGGTGCGCGGCGGCGAGCTCGTCGGCCGCTACCCCAATCTGGTCATCCTGCGCACGTTCTCCAAGGCCTACGGGCTCGCCGGCCTGCGCATCGGCTATGCGGTCGGGCCGGAGTACATCATGGATGCCGCCCGTGCGGTGGCCATCCCGCTCTCGGTCACCGAGCCCGCCCAGCGCGCCGCCCTCGTCGCCCTCGAGCACGAGGACGAGCTGCTCGAGCGCGTCCGCGGCCTCGCGGCCCTGCGCGACACCGTCTGGGAGGGCCTGATCGCCCAGGGCTGGGACGCCCCCCGACCGCACGGCAACTTCGTCTGGCTTCCGACCGGCGCGCGCACCGCCGAGGCGGCGGGCGTCTTCGAGGCCCACGGCATCATCGCGCGGGCGCTCGGCGAGGGGTTGCGGGTGAGCATCGGCGAGTCCGAGGCTGTGGAGAAACTCCTCAGTGCGGCTGCTGAAGTTGTCGATCTGACACGAACGCCGTCCCCGACGGCCACGTTAGGTTAGAGCAATGGCTTACACCGCAGCGACGATCCAGCTGCTCTCCCCGGAGGGCGCCCTCGTCGAGAACGACGTCACCGCGGAGTACCTCCCGCACGTCGCCGCGCTGACCGAGGCTCAGCTGCGCGAGTTCCACCGTCAGATGGTCGTCATCCGCCGGTTCGATATGGAAGCCGCGAACCTCCAGCGTCAGGGCCAGCTCGCGCTCTGGATCCCCAGCGTCGGACAGGAGGGCGCTCAGGTCGGCAGTGCGTTCGCCGCCCGCCCGCAGGACCACATCTTCCCCGCCTACCGCGAGCACGTCGTCGGGCGCATCCGCGGGGTCGACCCGATGCGCATCATTGAGTTGCTGCGCGGCCTCAGCCACGGAGGCTGGGATCCCGCCGAGCACGGCAACTTCCACCTGTACACCCTCGTGATCGGCTCGCAGGCACTGCACGCCACGGGCTATGCCATGGGCATCCAGCTCGATGGTGCGACTGCGACCGGCGACCCGCAGTCCGATCAGGCCGTCATCGTCTACTTCGGCGACGGCGCGACGAGCCAGGGCGACGTGAGCGAGGCGCTCGTGTTCGCGGCGAGCTACCAGACCCCGCAGGTGTTCTTCCTGCAGAACAACCACTGGGCGATCTCGGTGCCGGTGACGCGCCAGTCGCGCACGCCGCTCTATCTGCGCTCGAGCGGATTCGGCATCCCGGGTCTGCAGATCGACGGCAACGACGTGCTCGCGAGCTACGCCGTGACGACCGCGAATCTGGATGCCGCCCGCAGCGGCGAGGGACCGCGCTTCATCGAGGCGCTGACCTATCGCATCGGCGCCCACACCACGAGCGACGATCCGACCAAGTACCGCGACGACGACGAGATGACCTTCTGGCTGGCCCACGACCCGATCGTTCGCTTCGAGGCCTACCTGCGCGCCCAGGGGGCCGACGACGCCTTCTTCGCCGAGGTCGCTACCGAGGCCGAGGATGTCGCGGCTGACGCGCGCCGCCGCACGCTCGCGCTCGGCATCCCCGCGTCGACGAGCATGTTCGCGAACGTCTACAGCGATCCGCATCCCGTCATGGAGCAGCAGGCCGCGTGGCTCGCCGCGTTCGAGGCGTCGTTCGAGGAGGGTCAGGCGTGAGCGTCGAATCCCTCTCGATGGCCAAGGCCCTCAACCTCGGGTTGCAGGCCGCGCTCGCCGCCGACCCCAAGGTTCTGCTTATGGGCGAGGACATCGGCAAGCTCGGCGGCGTGTTCCGCGTGACCGAGGGGCTGCAGGCCGAGTTCGGCGAGAAGCGCGTGCTCGACACCCCGCTCGCCGAGTCCGGCATCGTCGGCACGGCCATCGGGCTCGCGATGCGCGGGTACCGTCCCGTCTGCGAGATCCAGTTCGACGGCTTCATCTTCCCCGGCTTCGACCAGATCACCTCGCAGCTCGCCAAGCTCACGGCGCGGCACGAGGGATCGCTGCAGCTGCCGGTCGTCATCCGCGTGCCGTTCGGCGGCCACATCGGCGCGGTCGAGCACCACCAGGAGAGCCCCGAGGCCTACTTCGCCCACACGCCCGGCCTGCGGGTCGTCAGTCCGGCGACGCCGCACGACGCGTACTGGATGATTCAGGATGCGATCACCAGCCCCGACCCCGTGCTCTTCTTCGAGCCCAAGAGCCGCTACTGGCCCAAGGGCGACGTCGACTTCGCCGAGCGCGGGTCGCCGTTGCACGCGAGCCGGGTCGTGCGCGCGGGCACCGAGGTGACGCTCGTCGGCTACGGACCCATGGTCTCGATGCTGCTACAGGCCGCCGAGGTCGCGCAGGGCGAGGGCACGAGCATCGAGGTCGTCGACCTCCGCTCGATCTCACCGATCGACTGGGAGCCGCTGCTCGAGTCGGTGCGCAAGACCGGCCGCCTCATCGTGGCGCACGAGGCCCCCGGCTTCGTCTCCGTCGGCTCCGAGATCGCCGCGACCGTGACGGAGCGCGCGTTCTACTCGCTCGAGGCTCCCGTGCTGCGCGTCGCTGGTTTCGACACCCCGTTTCCGCCCGCGAAGCTCGAGAGCGCGTACCTGCCCGACGTCGACCGCATCCTCGAGGCCGTCGACCGCTCGCTGGCCTACTAGGAGAGTGCACGATGGCGAATTCCGAGTTTCCCCTTCCCGACGTCGGTGAGGGCCTGACCGAGGCCGAGATCGTCTCGTGGAAGGTCAAGGCCGGTGACACCGTCACGATCAACCAGGTGCTGGTCGAGATCGAGACCGCGAAGTCGCTCGTCGAGCTGCCCTCCCCGTTCGCCGGCACCGTCGCCGCGCTGCTCGTGGACGAGGGCGCGACCGTCGAGGTCGGCACCCCGATCATCAGCGTGACGACCGACGGCGATGCCCCGGCCGCCGCCGCCCCCGCGCCGGCGTCGACCCCGGTCGCGGATGCCGTGGCCGACACCGCCGCGACCGTCGCGCCCGAAGAGGGCGGCGGCGCCGTGCTCGTCGGATACGGCAGCGCGGGCCACGCGTCGTCCCGCCGCAAGCGCGGCGCGAGCCCGGCGGCCCCAGCCGCGGTGCCGGCGCCGGCGGCAGCCGCGCGCCCCTCGAGCGTGCCGGCGGCCGCGGCATCCCCGATCATCGCGAAGCCGCCGATCCGCAAGCTCGCCAAGGATCTCGGCGTCGACCTCGCGGAGGTGATCGCCACGGGGCTTGCCGGGGAGATCACGCGCGACGACGTCATCCGCCAGGCGTCGCAGGCGAGCGTGTTCCGCAACATCGAGACGCCCGAGTGGGGCGACCAACGCGAGGAGCGCATCCCGGTCAAGGGCGTGCGCAAGGCGATCGCCACGGCGATGGTGCAGAGCGCGTTCACGGCGCCGCACGTGAGCATCTTCACCGACGTCGACGCCACCCGCACGATGGAGTTCGTCAAGAGGCTCAAGAACTCGACCGACTTCGCTGGCGTGCGCGTGAGCCCGCTGCTGATCATGGCGAAGGCGCTGATCTGGGCGGTGCGCCGCAACCCCACCGTGAACTCGTCGTGGACGGACAAGGAGATCATCGTCCACCACTACGTCAACCTCGGCATCGCGGCGGCGACCCCCCGCGGGCTTATCGTGCCCAACGTCAAGGACGCGCACTCGCTCTCGCTCATCGACCTCGCGACCGCGCTCGAGCAGCTCACCATCACGGCGCGCGACGGCAAGACGCAGCCCGCCGACATGTCGGGCGGCACGATCACGATCACGAACATCGGGTCGTACGGCATGGACACCGGCACGCCGATCATCAACCCGGGCGAGGCGACGATCGTCGCGCTGGGCACGATCAAGCAGAAGCCGTGGGTCGTCGACGGCGAGGTTCGGCCTCGGTTCGTCACGACGGTGGGCGCGAGCTTCGACCACCGCATCGTGGACGGGGATGTCGCCAGCCGCTTCGTCGCCGACCTCGCGTCGGTGCTCGAAGAGCCCGCTCTGCTTCTGGACTGACCTGAACCCGGGTTGCGCCGGGAGCAAAGCCATGCCACTCTATTGAGAACGAGTGTCATTACGGTTATCACGAAAGCAGATCCATGAGCCCCCGCATCCTCGCCCCCCTTGCTGTCGTCGGCGTTCTCGCGCTCGCGGGGTGCGCGGCGCCGTCCGAGCCGGTCGGTGACGCGCTCAGCATCGTCGCGTCGACGAGTGTCTACGGCGACATCGCCTCCCGCATCGCGGGCGACGCGGCGACCGTCACGAGCATCATCGACAGCCCCGCACAGGACCCGCACAGCTACGAGGCGTCGGCTCAGGATCAGCTCGCGCTGTCGAAGGCCGACCTCGTGATCGAGAACGGTGGAGGATACGACCCGTTCATCGAACGGCTCCTCGACGCCAGTGGGGCGACGGCGGTCGTCATCAGCGCGAGCGAGGTCTCCGGCTTGATGCCCGAGGAGGGTCAGGCAGAGCCGAAGGCCGACGAAGAAGACGACCACGATCACGCGCACATCGAGGGCTTCAACGAGCACGTCTGGTACGACCTGCACTCCATGGAGGCGATCGCCGAGGCTCTGGCCGCCGAGCTGTCTGTGCTCGACCCGGAGAA
>CALRZA010000040.1:0-9966 GCA_943372535.1 Auritidibacter sp. Marseille-P8566 | reverse complement strand
GCTGAACTGCCACGGATAGCCGCGGTCGGTCGTCGAGGTCATGGATCACGTCCACTCGCCCCGGGCGGCGTGGGGGGACGCCGCCCGGGGTCATTCGGGTTTCGGGTGCGCCGACCGGATCGATGGTTCGGGGGGTTCCATCGCGCCGTCGGGTGTCGGCGAAACACACGCTATTGAGTCCCCGAGAAGGGGGACCCCCGTGTGGGGGCCGAAACCGGGAGTAAAGCGTGGGCGCGACGCGGGTTAATGGAGGGGTTAACCTCGGTCGCAGGCTCCCGAGTTAGTTCACCAGGTCGTGCCGCACGATGATCGCGCCGCGGTCGGGGCCGACGCCGATCGCCGAGATGCGCGATCCGCTCATCGCCTCGATCGCGAGCACGTAGTCCTGCGCCGTCTGCGGCAGGTCCTCGAAGCGGCGCACGCCCGAGATGTCCTCCGACCAGCCGGGGAACTCCTCGTAGATCGGCACGGCGTGGTGGAAGTCGCTCTGCGAGACGGGAACCTCCTCGACCCGCACCCCGTCGACGTCGTAGGCGACGCAGACCGGGATGACCTCGAGTCCGGTGAGCACGTCGAGCTTGGTCATGACGAAATCGGTGACCCCGTTGATGCGCGCCGAGTAGCGGGCGATCGGAGCGTCGTACCAGCCCGTGCGGCGCGGGCGACCTGTGGTGGTGCCGAACTCGAAGCCCTTCGAGCGCAGCCACTCGCCCGACTCGTCGTGCAGCTCCGTGGGGAACGGGCCGGCGCCGACGCGCGTCGTGTAGGCCTTGACGATGCCGATGACGCGCTCGATGCGGTTGGGGGCGACGCCCGAGCCGGTCGACGCACCACCGCTCGTCGAGTTCGATGACGTGACGAACGGGTAGGTGCCGTGGTCCACGTCGAGCATGGTGGCCTGGCCGCCCTCGAAGACGACGATCTTGCCCGCGTCGAGGGCCTGGTTGAGCAGCAGACCCGTGTCGGCGACCATGGGGCGCAGGCGGTCGGCGTAGCTGAGCAGGTCATCCACGATCTCGTCGACGGCGATCGCGCGACGGTTGTAGATCTTCACGAGCAGGTGGTTCTTCTGGTGGAGGGCGCCCTCGACCTTCTGGCGCAGGATGTTCTCGTCGAAGAGATCCTGGATGCGGATGCCGACGCGGTTGATCTTGTCGGCATATGCCGGCCCGATCCCGCGCCCGGTCGTGCCGATCTGACGCTTGCCGAGGAACCGCTCGGTCACCTTGTCGAGCGTGCGGTGGTACTGGGTGATGACGTGCGCGTTGGCGCTGACGACGAGCTTGGAGACGTCGACCCCGCGGCTGGCGAGTGCGGTGAGCTCATCGAAGAGCACCTCGATGTCGATGACCACGCCGTTGGCGATGACGGGGATCACGCCGTCGGTGAGGATGCCAGAGGGCAGCAGGTGCAGCGCGTACTTCTGGTCGCCGATCACCACGGTGTGCCCGGCGTTGTTGCCGCCGTTGAACTTGACGACGTAGTCGATGCGATCGGCGAGGAGGTCGGTGGCCTTCCCCTTGCCTTCATCGCCCCACTGGGCGCCGATGATGACGATGGCGGGCATGGCGGTCTCCCCGTTCGAGGTGGTCTGGGATTGCACCCCAGTCTATCGGGCGCGTCTATCGGGGCGCGGTGTCGACGCCGTGGGAGGTCATCCAGGCGGTCAGGCGGGTGCGGAACGCGGCCTCGCCGAAGAGCGGGCCGGCGGCGCGGGCCGCGGCCGCGGCATCCACTCGCAGGGCCGTGTCGGCGGCGCGGGCGAGCTCGGCCGGGTCGGTCGACTCGAACACGGCGCCGCCCCCGAGCGCTTCGACGGACTCGCGGGCTCCCCCGCGCGCGTTCACGAGCACCGGGGTGCCGAGGGCCATCGCCTCGACGGGCATGATGCCGAAGTCTTCGACCGGCGGGAACACGAACAGCCGCGCGCGCTGCAGCAGGGCGTAGAGCAGCGCGTCCGACGGGCGGTCGACGATCGTCACCGGCACGGTCGCGGCCTCGGCGAGCGCGGCGAGCTCCGCACGCTGGGGGCCGGCTCCTGCGACCACGACGGGCAGCCCGAGAGCCTCCCCGGTGCGCACGGCAAGGTCGAGTCTTTTGTAGTCGACGAAGCGCGACGCCCCGAGCACGAAGTCGGCGGGCAGCGCGGCGAGCGCCGCGGCATCCTCGGCGCCGAGGGTGTCGGCCCAGTCCGGCACCGACTGCAGCAGCTCCACGCGCACCGGCGGGTGGATGACGTCGGCCTCCTGCTGCCACGTCTGCGCGATGCGCTCCCGCACGAATGCGCTGTTCGCGGCGAAGCGCGCGCCCTCCGCCGCACGGCGACGATCGAGTCGGCGCAGGCTCGGCGCGAGCAGGCGGGCGAGGGGGTGCCGTCCGCGGGCGTCGTTCTCCGGGGTCCACACGTAGCGTGCGGGCGTATGCACGTAGACGAACTTGGGCGGCCCCTCGGGCCGCCCCGGCCCGCCGACGTGGTGAGCGAAGAGATGCGAGCTCACGAGCACCCAGTCGGCGTCGGCAGTGCTCGTGCGCCGCCAGGTCGCCGGCAGCAGCGGCAGCGACGCCGCCTTCGACCGGCGCAGCGGGGTGCGGGCGAGCCACGACTCGGTCGCGTGGGGGAAACGCTCGGGGGCGTCGTTCCAGAGCGCGTGCAGGCGCGCGTCGGGGAACGCGGCGACCATCTGCTCGAGCACGTTCTCGGAGCCACCGTGGGGCGCGATCCACTCGTGCACGATGAGGCCGGTCACGAGGCTGCCCCCGGCAGCGCGGCGTGCTCGCGCACCCAGGCGTGCATGACGATCGCGGCGGCGGCGGAGGCGTTGATGCTGCGGGTCGAGCCGAACTGCGTGATCTCGACGGCGAGGTCGGCCGCGGCGAGCGCCTCCGGCGTGAGCCCGGGGCCCTCCTGCCCGAACAGCAGCAGGCAGCGACGGGGCAGCACGGTCGACTCGATCCGCTGACTGACCTCGACGTTGTCCACGGCGACGATCGGCAGCTCGTGCTCGCGGGCCCAGGTCACGAGCGCCGCGACATCCTCGTGATGCATCACGTGCTGATAGCGGTCGGTGACCATCGCGCCGCGCTTGTTCCAACGGCGGCGCCCGACGATGTGCACGGTCTCGGCGGCGAACGCGTTGGCGGTGCGCACGATCGATCCGATGTTCATGTCGTGCTGCCAGTTCTCGATGGCGACGTGGAACGGATGCCGCCGCGTGTCGAGCTCGGCCCGGATCGCCTCGACGCTCCAGTAGCGAAACGCGTCGACGACATTGCGGGAGTCGCCGTGCTCGAGCAGCTCCGGGTCGTAGCGCGGGTCGGCGGGCCACGCGCCGACCCACGGCCCGACCCCGTGGGTCGAGAGCTCGGGGCTCGGGTTGTCCGTCACCTCGTCAGGGTAGCGGGCTGTTAAGGTCGGCACATGCCCTGGCGCCCCGACGGAGACGACCTCGTCATCGCGGGCGACAACCTCCCGGTCATCCAGTCGCTGCCGGATGCCGCATTCCGCCTGATCTACGTCGACCCGCCCTTCAACACCGGCCGCACGCAGACCCGCCAGAGCACCACGATGACCCGGAGCGCGACCACGACCGGCAGCACCGAGGGCGCGCGCCTCGGCTTCCAGGGCCGCAGCTACGAGACGGTCAAGACGACCCTCACCCGCTACGACGACACGTTCGCCGACTACTGGGGCTTTCTCGAGCCGCGGCTCATCGAGGCCTGGCGCCTCCTCGACGACCGCGGCACCCTCTACCTGCACCTCGACTACCGCGAGGCCCACTACGCCAAGGTCGTGCTCGACGCGCTGTTCGGCCGCGAGTGCTTTCTCAACGAGATCATCTGGGCCTACGACTACGGCGGCAAGGCGAAGAACCGGTGGCCGGCCAAGCACGACACGATCCTCGTCTACGTGAAGAACCCGAAGGCCTACTACTTCGACAACGAGGCGGTCGACCGCGAGCCGTACATGGCACCGGGCCTCGTCACCCCCGAGAAGGCGGAGCGCGGCAAGCTGCCGACGGATGTCTGGTGGCACACGATCGTCAGCCCGACCGGCCACGAGAAGACCGGGTACGCCACGCAGAAGCCCGTCGGCATCCTGCGGCGCATCGTGCAGGCGTCGAGCGCGCCCGGCGACTGGGTGCTCGACTTCTTCGCGGGCAGCGGCACGACCGGCGCGGTTGCGGCGCAGCTCGGGCGTCGCTTCGTGCTCGTCGACGAGAACCCCGAGGCGATCGCGATCATGCGGGACCGTCTGCCCCACGGGACCACGTTCGAGTAGGCACGGCGGGTTCACCGCACGCCGTTACGATAACCGCATGGGCAATCGTGCAGAGATCGAGTGCTGGCTGACCGACATGGATGGCGTGCTCGTTCACGAGAACCAGCCGGTTCCCGGGGCGAGCGAGCTGCTTCAGCAGTGGCGGGACGAGGGCAAGCCCTTCCTCGTGCTCACCAACAACTCGATCTTCACGCCCCGTGACCTCAGCGCCCGGCTCAAGGCTTCCGGGCTCATCGTGCCCGAGGACTCGATCTGGACCTCCGCGCTCGCGACCGCCGACTTCCTCAAGTCGCAGATCCCCGGCGGCAGCGCGTTCGTGATCGGCGAGGCGGGCATCACGACCGCGCTGCACGAGGCCGGGTTCATCATGACCGAGACCGATCCCGACTACGTCGTCATCGGCGAGACCCGCAACTACTCGTTCGACGCGATCACCAAGGCGATCCGCTTGATCGGCGCGGGGTCGCGGTTCATCGCCACCAACCCGGATGCCACCGGCCCGAGCGCCGACGGACCGATGCCCGCGACCGGCGCGGTCGCCGCGCTCATCACCAAGGCGACCGGCAAGGAGCCCTACGTCGTCGGCAAGCCCAACCCGATGATGTTCCGCTCGGCGATGAACAAGATCGGGGCGCACTCCGAGAACACCGCGATGATCGGCGACCGCATGGACACCGACATCATCGCGGGCATCGAGGCCGGGCTGCACACCGTGCTCGTGCTCACCGGCATCAGCGACCAGGCCGAGATCGACCGCTACCCGTTCCGGCCTGACGAAGTTCTCGACTCCGTCGCCGACCTCCTGCGCGCCGAGCCGTTCGAGACCGAGAACTGATGGCGCGCCCGATCCTCATCGACGGTCGGCGCGCTCAGGGTCGGCCCGCCGGGGTCGGCCAGTACACCCGCAACATCGCGGTCGCGTGGCCCGAGCCGGGTGACACGACGATCCTCACGAGCGATCGTCTGCCGGATGCCGACTTCGGCCCCCTTGCGCAGCGCGCCCTCGGCGGCGGTCCGGTCTGGAACCTGCGCGCCGCCCGCCTCGCGCGCCGCCTGAACGCGCTCTACTTCTCCCCCGAGAGCTACCTCACCTCGTTCCTGCTCGGCCGCCGCGCCGTCATCACCGTGCACGATCTCACCTCTCTCGAGCTCACGAAGCTGCAGACGCGCATGAACGTCGTGTTCGCCCGCCTGCTGCTCGGCGCGACCCTGCGGCGCGTACGCGCGATCATCGTGCCGACCGAGGCGGTGCGGGATGCCGTCGCCCGCCGCTTTCCGCACGTCGCATTCAAGGTCACCGTCGTGCCCGAGGGGGTGCGCGAGCTCGGGGCCGGAGCGCCGGAGGCCGAGGATGCCGTCCGCGGGCTCGACCCCTACCTGCTCTACCTCGGCACCGTCGAGCCGCGCAAGAACGTGCTGCCCCTCATCGAGGCGTTCCTCGCCAGCGCCCCGGCCGACTGGAACCTCGTGCTCGTCGGCCAGCTCGGCTGGCTGTCGGAGGCCGACGTCGCGCGGTTCCACGAGCTCTGCGAGAACCCCCGGGTGCACCACCTCGGCTATGTGCCCGACGCCTGGATCGGCACAGTGCTGCCGGGGGCGGCGGGCTTCGCCTACGTCAGCGAGAGTGAAGGATTCGGGCTGCCGGTGGCGGAGGCGATGGCGGCGGGCGTGCCCGTCATCCACACCGACGATCCGGCGCTTCTCGAGGTCGCGAGCGGCACCGGCCTCGTCGTGCGCCGCGAGAACCTCCGGCCCGAACTGGAGGCCGCGATCCGCGAGCTGACGGGGTGGGATGCTGCGACGCGCGCCGCCCGGGGGGCCGAGGGCCGCGCGGCCGCCCATCGGTTCGACTGGGCCGCGGCGGCCGCGGAAACCCGGCGGATCGTCACGACGCTCTGACCCGCGCCCTACCCCTTGGGCGGAGCACTCCCGCTGCCGCGCCCGCCGGGGGCCGCGGTCGGATCGGCCGTCGACGGCACCGCTGAGGGCGTCGGGGTGGGCGTCGGCAGCACGGCCGGCACCGCGATCGTGCCGGTGAGGTCGGCGCCGCTCGAGCGCGTGACGAAGCAGAACCAACTGCGGTTGCCGGAATCCCAGTCGACGTCGTCGACGGGGATCGTGGAGGCGATCTGCAGGTCGGGGAACTGGTTGGCGACCGCGTAGTCGATCACGGTCGGCGCCGTGCACAGGGTGTTCATGCGGCCGAGCAGCACATCGAACCCGGGATAGGGGTCGAAGTTCGCCTCCTCGAACACGCCGCGGCCGACCAGCTGCGCGGGATGCGATCCGGCGCAGTCGACGACCTCGAAGGTCTCGGTCCAGGCTCCCTCCCAGGTGCCAAGGCACTCTCCGCCGAGCAGCTCATCCCACCGGTACTCGCCGGGGGGCACGGGACCGAGCACGATCGGTTCGACCGTGGGCGTCGGGGTCGGCGTGGGCGAGGCGACGGGGGTCGGCAGGATCGAGTCGGAGAGCCGCATGCCCACCACGAAGAGGGCGACGAGCGCGAGCACACCCACCAGGCTGCCGGCGACGATCATGAGGATCTTCTGCACCCGCGGGATCGGCGCGGCCGGCGGCTTCGGGCCGGCCGGGGGCGCGGCTGCGCCACCCGGGGCGCGCGGTGGGGGTGCGGACACGATGGTGTCCTCGTACTCCTGGAACGCCGTCTCACCGAACAGCGAGTCGAGGCCCGAGGTCTGCTCGAGGCTCTCGGCCGCGAGTCCCTCGCCGTCGGGAGTCGGAAGGCCGATGATCTCGGCCTCGATGACCTCGGTGGCGCCCCCGAGGTCGGCGTCGACGGGCGTGGAGAACCAGCTCGACGGGTCGAGCTCACGCGGCTCGAGCGCCCCGCCGACGACCGGCATCGCCTGCGTGGGCTGATCGAAGTCGGGCAAGGATGCGGTCGGCGTGGGCGGCTCGACGAGCGGCGGCGCGGTGGGCGCGGCCGCCGCGGGCAGGACGACGGTCGGGTCAGGAGCGACCGGTGGGGCGGCAACGGCCGGGGCCGGAGGCGCGACCGGCGGGGCCGCCGGCGGCATCACGACGGGAGGAGCCACGGCCGGGGCCGCGACCGGCGGGATCAGGGGAGGCGGGGTCGCGGCGACGACGGCGGGATCGGCTCCCGGCGTCAAGCCCCACGCGACCCCGCCCGGCTCAGCGGCGGGCGGCGGAGCAGCAGGAGCAGCAGGAGCGGGCGGGGATGCCTGAACAGGCGGCGTCGAGTAGTCGGGAGCCGGCGCGGACACCGGGGTCGCGGGGTACTCGGGCGTCGGCGGGAGCACCGGCTCGGCAACCGGCCGGTAGGAGGGCTGCTCGGGCTGAGGCACCGGAGCAGCGGCGGGAACGACAGGCGGCGTCGGGTCGGTCCCGGGCCAGGGGGCCGGCGGCGCGGGTGACGCCGGAAGGCCCTCGGTGGGCCAGAGCGGCGGCTCGGGAGCCGCGGGGGCGGGAGCGTTCGCCGACGACCACAGGGGCGGTTCGACCGGAGCCGCGGGCGGCGTCGGCCAGAGCGGAGCCGCCGGCTCAACCGGAGGCGCGGCCATGGGGGGCGCCTCCGCCGGGGGCATCGCCGGCGCCGTGGGCGGCGTCACCGGAGCCGGAGCCACGGGCGCGGCCGGCTCCTCTCCGAACTGCGCAGCGAGCCAGTCGCTCGGGTCGAGCTCGTCGTCGCGATCGCTCATCAGTCCAGCCCCAGATCGGCCAACCCGATCGCGGCGTAGTAGGGGTAGCCCGCCGCCTCGATGCGCTCGCGCGCCCCCGTGTTGCGGTCGACGACCACGGCCACGCCGGCGATGATGGCGCCGACCTTCTCCAGGGCCTCGATCGCGGCGAGCGGAGATCCGCCCGTCGTCGAGGTGTCCTCGAGCACGATGACGCGCTTGCCCGCGACCTCGGGGCCCTCGACCTGACGACCGCGACCGTGGTCCTTGGGCTGCTTGCGCACGACGAACGCGTCGTAGGCGAGCCCGCGCGCGGCGCCCTGATGCAGCACGGCAGAGGCGATGGGGTCGGCCCCCATGGTGAGACCGCCGACGGCGCTGACGTCGGGGATGTCGGCGATGAGGTCGAGCATGACTTGCCCGATGAGCGGCGCGACTCGGTGGTCGAGGCTCACCTTGCGCAGGTCGACGTAGTACGAGGCCTTCGCCCCGCTCGTCAGGGTGAAGTCGCCGTGGAACACCGCGCCCGCGGAGATGGCGTCGATGAGCTGCTGCTTGGCGTCGGTCACCGCTCCAGCCTACTGAGGCGAGCGGGGCTCAGCAGACTCAGACGGGAAGGCCTCCGGCCACCACGAGCAGGCTCGCCGCGACGACCATGGCCAGCGAGACGCTGGTCACGATGGCGGCCGTGCGGGCATCCTGACGATTCTCGGCGGCGGCTCGCTCATCGAGGAGGTCGTCGGATTCGGGCATACCCCGACACTATTGATCACCATCGGTCGCTGTCGCGCCCGCGTTAGGGGGTGACCCGCCTCGCGGTCGGGGGACGTCGGCCGCGCCCGGTACCGTGGATGCCATGCGAATCGCGACCTACAACGTCAATTCGATCCGCAGCCGGGTCGGCCGCGTCGTCGATTGGATGCTGCGCGACGACATCGATGTGCTCGCGATGCAGGAGATCAAGTGCACCGAGGCGCAGTTCCCCTACGCCGCGTTCTCCGACGCCGGCTACGAGGTCGAGCTGCACGGGCTCAGCCAGTGGAACGGCGTCGCGATCGCCAGCCGCCTGCCCATGGATGACGTCACGATCGGCTTCCCCACCGTGCCCGGCTTCGGCAAACCTCTCGACGACGGCACCTTGCCGATGGAGGCCCGCGCCATCGGTGCGACCGTCAACGGCGTGCGGCTGTGGAGCCTCTACGTGCCCAACGGCCGCGAGCTCGACAACCCGCACTACCCCTACAAGCTCGAGTGGCTCGCGAACCTCGCGACTCAGACCCGCGGGTGGCTGGCCGCCGAGCCCGACCTCCCGCTCGCCCTCATGGGCGACTTCAACATCGCGCCCTTCGACCACGACGTGTGGGACATCGCGGCGTTCGAGGGCAAGACCCACGTGAGCGAGCCCGAGCGGGCGGCCTTCCGGGCGTTCGAGGAGGCGGGCCTCACCGACGCGCTGCGCTCGCGCGGCGTCGAGGGCTACACCTACTGGGACTACCAGCAGCTGCGGTTCCCCCGCAACGAGGGCATGCGCATCGACTTCATCCTCGGCTCTCGCGCCTTCGACGACCTCGTCACCGAGGCGCGCATCGTGCGCGACGAGCGCAAGGGCGACGCCCCCAGCGATCACGTGCCCGTCGTCGTCGATCTCGACCTCGCGACCGAGGACGACGACGACCGCCCGATGTTCCTGTAGGCCCGCGGCACCCGCTCAGACCGGGGTTCTCAGACCGGCGCGAGCAGCGCGGCGATCAGCACCAGCGCGGGCAGCGAGGCGATCGTGGTGATGAGCACGACATCCCGAGCCAGGATCACCCCGCGACCGTAGCGCTGGGCGTAGTTGAACACGTTCTGCGCGCTGGGGAGCGCGGCGAGCACGGTCACGGCGAACAGCTGGAATCGGTCGAGACCGATCAGGGTGCCGGCCAGCCACGCGACCGTCGGCATCACCGCGATCTTGAGCACCGAGGCGAGGATGATGTCGCGCCGCGACGAACCGACCGAGAGCGGGCGCTGGCCGTGGAGCGA
>CALRZA010000039.1:0-10052 GCA_943372535.1 Auritidibacter sp. Marseille-P8566 | reverse complement strand
CGTTCTGCCACAGCATGGTGCGCGCCCTTGTGGGCGCGGCCGTCTCCGTGGGGGAGGGCAAGCTCGACGGCCCTCGTCTGGTCGGCATCCGCGCCGAAGCCGAGCGCACGAGCGAGTTCAAGGTCATGCCTGCAGCGGGGCTGACCCTCGTCGAGGTCGGGTATCCGGATGACGCCGAGCTCGCCGCGCGGGCCGAGCAGACGCGAGCGCGCCGCGACCGGGACTGACCGCTCGCTGCGGCCCGAGATTGACCGCACTGGCGGACTCGACTAGTCTTACGAGGTTGTGTTCCGCCGTTTCGCGGACACACGGTTGAGCCCTCCACCGCACGCGTTCCCGACAGGGAACGGGCACCGGAGTGGGATTCACGAACACCTCGACAAGAAAGCAGTACTGAAGTGACGCGCACTTTCTCGCCCACTCCCGCTGACGTTCAGCGCGACTGGGTCATCATCGACGCGACCGACATCGTTCTCGGTCGCCTCGCCAGCCACGCCGCCACGCTCCTGCGCGGCAAGCACAAGCCGACCTTCGCTCCTCACATGGACATGGGCGACTTCGTCATCATCATCAACGCGGAGAAGGTCGCCCTCACCGGGTCGAAGCTCCTGCAGAAGAAGGCGTACCGCCACTCGGGCTACCCGGGCGGCCTCACCGCGACCACCTACTCGGAGATGCTCGAGAAGCACCCGACGCGTGCCGTGGAGAAGGCCGTGCGCGGCATGCTCCCCAAGAACTCCATCGGGCGCGCTCAGCTCGCCAAGCTCAAGGTCTACGCCGGCGCCGAGCACCCGCACGCGGCTCAGCAGCCCAAGCCGTACACCCTCACCCAGGTTGCCCAGTAGCCTTCGGCTCACTGAGAAGAAATAAGGACTGAAGACATTGGCCAAGATCGAAGACTCCATCGCCGAGGACGCTCTCGAGAGCTACTCGACCGAGACCCCCGCTGACGCGGCTCCCAAGGCGCCCCGCGCCGTGCTCAACGTTCCCGGCGCGGCCGTCGGTCGTCGCAAGGAGGCGATCGCCCGCGTGCGCATCGTTCCCGGCACCGGCAAGGCGACCGTGAACGGTCGTGAGCTCGCCGAGTACTTCCCCAACAAGCTGCACCAGCAGCTCATCAACGACCCGTTCAAGGTGCTCGACCTCCTCGGCTCGTACGACGTGACCGCCCGCATCACCGGTGGTGGCCCCTCGGGCCAGGCCGGCGCGCTGCGTCTGGCGATCGCGCGTTCGCTCAACGAGATCGACCGCGAGAACAACCGCCCCGCCCTCAAGAAGGCCGGCTTCCTCACTCGTGACGCTCGCGTCATCGAGCGCAAGAAGGCCGGTCTCAAGAAGGCCCGCAAGGCGTCGCAGTTCTCGAAGCGCTAGGCCTCACGCTCTCGTAGCGATTCGAGATGCCTCGGCTCTTCGGAACGGATGGAGTTCGCGGTCTCGCCAACCGGGAACTGACGGTCGAACTCGCCCTGTCGCTCGCGCAGGCGGCGGCCGTGGTTCTCGGGAAGGGGCGCATGGCCGACGGCCGGCGCGCCTCAGGTCGGCGACCCATCGCCGTGATCGGTCGGGATCCCCGCGTGAGCGGGGAGTTCCTCACCGCCGCGGTGGCCGCGGGACTCGCCAGCTCGGGTGTCGACGTCTGGGATGCCGGCGTCGTGCCGACCCCCGCCGCCGCGTTCCTGGTCGCTGACGCCAAGGCCGACCTCGGCGTCATGATCTCGGCCTCGCACAATCCGGCTCCGGACAACGGCATCAAGTTCTTCGCCACGGGCGGCACCAAGCTGCCCGACGAGGTCGAGGATCGCATCGAGGCGGCGCTCGCCGCGCCCAAGCTCGCCCCGACGGGAGCCGATGTCGGCCGCATCCGCCGCTTCGCCGATGCCGAGGACCGCTACCTCGTGCACCTGCTGCAGACGCTGCCGAACCGGCTCGACGGCATCCACGTCGTGCTCGATTGCGCCCACGGGGCCGCGGCCGGCATCTCGCCCCAGGTCTTCACCGACGCGGGCGCCCGCATCACAGTGATCGGCGCAGACCCCGACGGCAACAACATCAACGACGGCGTGGGGTCGACGCACCTCGGGCCGCTGCAGCGGGCCGTGCTCGAGCACGGCGCCGACCTCGGCATCGCCCACGATGGCGACGCCGATCGGTGCTTGGCGGTGGATGCCGCCGGCACCGTCGTCGACGGAGACCAGATCATGGCGATCCTCGCGCTCGCCATGGCCGACCGCGGAGCGCTCGCCGAGCGCACCCTCGTGGCCACCGTCATGAGCAACCTCGGCCTGCGCCGCGCGATGGCCGAGCACGACATCCGCATGGTCGAGACGGCGGTCGGTGACCGTTACGTGCTCGAGGCGCTCGCCGAGCACAGCCTCTCGCTCGGCGGTGAGCAGTCGGGTCACGTCATCATGACGCAGCACGCGACGACCGGCGACGGCATCCTCACCGGGCTGCACCTCGCCGCCGAGATGGCGCGCACGGGTCGCACCCTCGCCGAGCTCGCCTCGGTCATGACCGTGTACCCGCAGACCCTGATCAACGTGCGCGGCGTCAAGCACCGCGAGCTCGACGTCGACCCCATGATCGCACGGGCCGTGTCGGCCGCCGAAGCCGAGCTGGGCGACAGTGGGCGCGTGCTGCTGCGCCCGTCAGGAACCGAACCGATGGTGCGTGTGATGGTCGAGGCGGAGGGCCAGGACACCGCCGACCGCATCGCGCGCGGACTCGCCGACGTCGTGCAGGAGCGCCTCGCGCTCTAGCCGCCGGAGGGGTGCGGCGCGCTCCGGGTGTGCGCACCACGAGACGCAGCGATCAGCTCACGTCTTGCGCAGCAGCACCGTCGACACCGAGTGATCGGCGCCCTTGCGCAGCACGAGCGACGCCCGCGGCCGCGTGGGCAGGATGTTCTCGGTGAGGTTCGGCTCGTTGATGGCCTTCCAGATGCGGGCGGCCTCGGCCCGCGCCGCCGCCTCGTCGAGGCTCGCGTAGCGGTGGAAGTACGAGCGCGGGTTCGCGAACGCACCGCGTTGCAGCCGCAGGAAGCGCTCCTCGTACCAGCGGGCGATGTCGGCCGTGCGGGCATCCACGTAGATCGTGAAATCGAAGAGGTCGCTGACGGCCAGTCGAGTGCCGGGGGAGGCCGGCTGCAGCACGTTGAGACCTTCGACGATCAGCACGTCGGGGGAGTTCACGGTGACGTCGGCGTCGGGCACGATGTCGTAGGCGAGGTGCGAGTAGAACGGGGCGTGCACCTCGGCGACGCCCGCCTTGATCTGGCTCACGAAGCGCAGCAGCGCGCGGCGATCGTAGGACTCGGGGAATCCCTTGCGGTGCAGGATGCCCCGGCGCTCGAGCTCGGCGTTGGGGTAGAGGAAGCCATCGGTCGTGACGAGCTCGACGTGGGGCGTCGACTCCCAGCGGGAGAGGAGCTCGCGCAGCAGGCGCGAGACCGTCGACTTGCCCACGGCGACCGAGCCCGCGATGCCGATGACGAACGGAGTGCCGTTGGTGCGGGCCCCGAGAAAGGCGTCGGTCGACTCGTGCAGCCGCTGCGCGTTCTCGGCGTACAACGTGATGAGCCGGCTCAGGGGAAGGTAGACCTCCTCGACCTCGCGCAGGTCGAGCTCGTCGCCCAGCCCCCGCAGCTCGACGAGCTCAGTTTGGCTCAGGGACACGGGCACTCGGGGTGCCAGGCTCGCCCAGTCGTGCCGATCCAGCTCGATGAACGGGCTGAGTGGCGCGTTCTGAGCGGCTCCGTCGGACACCCGTCAACCCTAGCGGCGCGGTGCCCACAGGTTTCGCGCCTAAAATCGACTCTCATGTGCGGAATCGTGGGTTACGTCGGCGAGAACAAGAGCCTCGAGGTGCTCCTCGGAGGTCTCAAGCGTCTCGAATACCGGGGTTACGACTCCGCGGGGGTGGCGGTTCTCGATGAGGCGGGCCACCTGGGCACGCGCAAGCGGGCGGGCAAGCTGCAGGTGCTCGTCGACGACTTGACCGACCGGCCCCTCGGCAACGGCTCGACCGGCATCGGGCACACGCGCTGGGCGACGCACGGCGGTCCGACCGACCGCAACGCGCATCCGCACCTCTCGGCTGACGGCAAGCTCGCCCTCATCCACAACGGCATCATCGAGAACTTCTCCGAGCTCAAGGCCGAGCTGCTCGAGCGCGGCGCCGAGTTCTCGAGCGAGACCGACACCGAGGTCGCGGCACTTCTCGTGGGCGAGGCCTACGAGCGCACGGGCGACCTCACCGAGGCGCTGCGCAGCGTCGTCGCCCGGCTCGACGGAGCCTTCACCCTGCTCGTCATGCACGAGGACCAGCCGGGCGTCGTGGTCGGGGCCCGCCGCAACTCTCCTCTCGTCATCGGGCTCGGTGACGGCGAGAACTTCCTCGGCTCCGACGTGGCCGCCTTCGTCGAGTTCACGCGTCGCGCGGTGGCGATCGGGCAGGACCAGATCGTGACGATCCGCCCCGACTCGGTGTCGGTCACCGACTTCGCTGGCACCCCGGTGGCGACCGAGGAGTTCGAGATCGCGTGGGATGCCTCCGCCAGCGAGAAGGGCGGCTGGTCGAGCTTCATGGCCAAGGAGATCAGCGAGGAGCCCGACGCCGTCGCGAACACGATCCTCGGTCGCACCCGCGACGGACTCGTGCACCTCAGTGAGCTCGACCCGATCGGCGATGAGGTGCTCCAGGACATCGACCGCATCATCATCATCGCGTGCGGCACCGCGGCCTATGCCGGCATGCTCGGCAAGTACGCGATCGAGGAGTGGGCCCGCGTGCCGGTCGAGGTCGACCTCTCGCACGAGTTCCGCTACCGCAACCCGATCCTCAACGAGCGCACTCTGGTGATCTCGATCAGCCAGTCGGGCGAGACGATGGACACCCTCATGGCGGTCAAGTACGCGACCGCCGCCGGCGCCCGGGTGCTCTCGGTCTGCAACACGCAGGGCGCGACGATCCCGCGGGAGTCGCACGCGGTCGTGTACACCCACGCCGGCCCGGAGGTCGCGGTCGCGTCGACCAAGGCGTTCGTCGCTCAGGTCACCGCGATCTACCTCATCGGGCTGCACCTCGCCGCGGTGCGCGGCACGATGACCGACCAGGCGATCCGCGAGAACGTCGAGGAGCTCGTGGCGATCCCGGACAAGATCTCCGAGGTTCTCGCGGCCTCGCAGAAGGAGATCGCCCAGCTGGCGCACTGGATGACCGCGACCCAGTCGGTGCTCTTCCTCGGTCGGCACGTGGGCTTCCCGGTCGCGCTCGAGGGGGCGCTCAAGCTCAAGGAGCTGGCCTACATCCACGCCGAGGGCTTCGCCGCGGGCGAGCTCAAGCACGGCCCGATCGCGCTGATCGAGGCCGGACAGGTCGTCATCGTCGTCGTTCCGAGCCCGCGCGACCCCAACTCGCTGCATCCCAAGGTCGTCTCCAACATCCAGGAGATCCGCGCTCGCGGCGCCCGCGTGATCGCGATCGCCGAGAAGGGCGACGCCGCCGTGCTGCCCTTCGCTGACGAGGTCATCCCGATCCCGCTCGCGGGAAGCCTGTTCGAGCCGCTGCTGGCCGTGATCCCGATGCACATCTTCGGCATGGAGCTGGCCTCGGCGAAGGGCCTCGACGTGGATCAGCCGCGCAACCTCGCCAAGTCCGTCACGGTGGAGTGAGAGTGCTCGGGGCTCGCCCGTGATCGTCGGGATCGGCGTCGACGTCGTCGACCTCGCCCGCTTCGAGCGGGCGCTTCAGCGCACCCCCGCGTTGATCCCGCGCTTGTTCGCTGAGAGCGAACTGAGCCGGGACGGGCATCCCCTGCCCCTGCGGTCTCTCGCCGGGCGGTTCGCCGCGAAGGAGGCCCTGATGAAGGCCCTCGGCGACGCCACAGGTGTGCGGTGGCACGACATGCGCGTCAGCGCCGACGGCGAGGGCAACCCGTCGATGACCCTCTCCGGGGCCGCCAAACTCACGGCGCATCGGCGCGGCGTGACCGCCGTGCACCTCTCGATGTCGCACGACGCCGGGGTGGCCATCGCCTACGTCATCGCGGAGTCGTGATGGCCGAGGCCGTCGTCTCCCTCGGCGCGATCGCCGGCAACGTGCGCGCCCTGCGTGCCGCCGTCGGCGACGTGCCCGCGCTCGCGGTCGTGAAGGCCGATGGCTACGGTCACGGCGCCGTTCCGGCGGCCCGGGCCGCCCTCGAGGGCGGCGCCGCGTGGCTCGGCACCGCGCACATCGCCGAGGCTCTTGCGCTGCGGGCCGCCGGCCTGACGGCCCCGACCCTCGCCTGGCTCCATGAGCCGGATGCCGACTTCGCTGCCGCGATCGCGGCCGACGTCGACCTCGGCATCAGCTCGACGGCGCAACTCGAGATGGCGGCCGCGCTCGGCGGCGCCCGAGTGCACCTCAAGGTCGACAGCGGGCTCGGTCGCAACGGGGCCACGGGAGCCGACTGGAGCGCCCTCGTCGAGGCCGCGGCCGTCGCCCAGCGCGCCGGACGAGTGGCGGTGCGTGGCGTCTGGAGCCACCTCGCCAACGCGGGCGACGAGTCCGACGCGCAGCAGATCGCCGTCTTCGAGGCCGCGGTGGCCGAGGCGCGGGGCGCCGGGCTCGACCCCGAGGTCGTGCATCTCGCCGCGACGCAGGGCGCGCTGCGGCATCCCGAAGCCCGCTTCTCGCTCGTGCGGTTCGGCATCGGCCTCTACGGGTTGCGCCCCGACGTCGACGCGGTACCGGGTCTCGTGCCGGCCATGACGCTGACCGCCCCCGTGGTCTCGGTGAAGCGGGTGCCGGCCGCACACGGGGTCTCCTACGGCTTCGACTACCGCACGAGCGCCGAGACGACGCTCGCCCTCGTGCCGCTCGGCTACGCCGACGGAGTGCCGCGCGCGGCCTCCGGTCGGGCCCGGGTCAGCATCGCCGGCACGACCTATCCCATCGCCGGGCGTATCGCGATGGATCAGGTCGTCGTCGACGTCGGCGACGATCCGGTCGCGGTCGGCGATGCGGCCGTGATCTTCGGCGACCCGGCCGCGGGCGTGCCGAGCGCCGACGACTGGGCGGCCGCCGCCGGCACGATCAACTACGAGATCGTCACACGCATCGGTCCGCGGGTGTCGAGGCGGTACGTGCCGTGATCGTCGAGACCCCGGAGGCGATGGCGCAGCTCGGCGAGCGCATCGCCCACGAACTGCGGGCGGGAGACCTCGTGCTGCTCAGCGGCGAGCTCGGCGCGGGCAAGACCACCCTCACGCGCGGCATCGGCGCGGCCCTCGGGGTGCGCGGCGCGGTGACGAGCCCGACCTTCGTGCTCGCCCGCACGCATCCCCGGCCCGACGGCGCGCCGCTCGTGCACGTCGACGCCTATCGCCTCGCCAGCGCGATGGAGCTCGACGATCTCGACATCGACTTCGCCGCGTCGATCGTGGTCGTGGAGTGGGGCGACGGCAAGACCGACGGCATCACCGACGACTGGTTGCGTGTGCGCATCGAGAGGCCGCACGGCGGCGAGGCGACCGACGAGGTCGAGCCTCGGCTGGTGACCCTCGAAGGCCATGGCACCCGGTGGAAGGAGTGGGTCGATGCTGCTGGCGATTGACACCTCCGCGGGCACGAGCGTCGCCGTCGTCGACCGCGACCGCGGCGTGCTCGCCGAACGCTCGAGCCCCGATCCGCGCGGTCATGCCGAGCTCATCGGCTCATTCATCGACGCGTGCCTGCGCGAATCCGGGATCGACCGCGCCGAGCTCTCCGGAGTCGCGGCCGGCACGGGCCCCGGCCCGTTCACGGGACTGCGGGTCGGCATCGTCGCCGCGCGCACCTTCGCGCTCGGGCTCGGCCGGCCGGTCGTGCCGATCCTCAGCCACGACGCGATCGCGTTCGCCGCCGAGCGCGACGGCACCGGGCATGACGGCGCCGAGCATGACGGCCCTCTGATCGTCGTCACCGATGCGCGCCGCCGCGAGCTGTTCTGGTCGGCCTATTCGGGCCGGGATGCCGCGGCGCTCCCCGTGCGCACCGCCGGCCCCGCGCTGACTCCCGCCGCCGAGCTCGACCACCTCGTCGCCCAGCACCCCGGCGCCCTCGTTCTCGATAGTGGACTCGTCAGCGCCGCCGCCCTCGGCCTGCTCGCCGAGGCGATGCACGCCGCGGGCCGCCCGTTCGCCGCCGACGAGGCCGTCTACCTGCGCTCGCCCGACGTCACGCTCTCGGCGGGTCCCAAGCGGGTGACCGCATGACGACCTGGCAGCTGCGTCGCGCGACCGCCGACGACCTCGACGCGATCATGGCACTCGAGCACGACCTCTTCGCGACCGACGCGTGGTCGCGCTCGACGATGGCGGCGGAGCTCGCAGACCGCCACAGCTACTACCTCGTCGCGTTTCCGGTGGGCGATCCGACGCGGATCGAGGCGTATGCGGGATTGCGCGCGCCGCGCTCGCAGCAGCAGGCCGACATCCAGACGATCGGGGTCGCGGAGTCGGCCCGGCGCCAAGGGCTGGGCCGCGTGCTCATGCAGAGCCTCATCGCCGAGGCGCGGGAGCGCGGGGCCACCGAGCTCTTCCTCGAGGTGCGGGCCGACAACCCCGGCGCCCAGGCGCTCTACGCGCTGCTGGGCTTCGAGCCCATCGCCGTGCGGTCGAAGTACTACCAGCCCGATGGCGTCGACGCGATCATCATGCGCCTGACGATCGCCACGACCGGGGTGGTGCCGGCATGAGTGCGTTGGTCCTCGGCATCGAGACGAGCTGCGACGAGACCGGCATCGGCATCGTGCGCGGCACCGAACTGCTCGCCAACGTCATCGCGTCGTCGATGGACGAGCACGCCCGCTACGGCGGGGTCGTGCCCGAGGTCGCGGCTCGAGCCCACCTCGAGGCGATGACGCCGGCGATCCGTCAGGCGCTCGCCGAGGCGGATGTCGAACTCGCCGACCTCGACGCCATCGCCGTCACGAGCGGGCCGGGCCTCGCCGGCGCGCTGATGGTCGGCATCGGTGCCGCGAAGGCCCTCGCCCTCGCTCTCGACAAGCCGCTTTACGCGATCAATCACCTCGTCGGCCACGTCGGCGCCGACGTGCTCGACGAGCAGCCCCTCGAGTACCCGACCATCGCGCTGCTCGTCTCCGGCGGGCACACGTCGTTGCTCCTGGTGCGCGACCTGATCAGCGACGTCGAGCTGCTCGGCGAGACGATCGACGATGCGGCGGGGGAGGCCTTCGACAAGGTCGCGCGCCTGCTCGGCCTGCCCTATCCCGGCGGCCCGCACATCGACCGCGTGGCCGAGGGGGGCGACCCCACGGCGATCCGCTTCCCGCGCGGGTTGACCCTGCCGAAGGATCTCGTGGCCCACCGCTACGACTTCTCGTTCTCGGGCCTGAAGACCGCGGTCGCGCGGTGGGTCGAGCGCGAGGGCGACGCCGGGCGGGAGCTTCCGCTCGCGGATGTCGCCGCCAGCTTCCGGGAGGCCGTCGCCGACGTGCTTCTCACGAAGGCTCTCGCGGCGTGTGCGGACCACGGCATCCCGCGCCTGCTGCTCGGCGGCGGGGTCGTCGCGAATGCCCGGGTGCGGCAGCTCGCGGCCGAGCGGTGCGCGGCGGCGGGCGTCGAACTGCGGATTCCGCCGCTGTCGCTCTGCACCGACAACGGCGCCATGATCGCCGCGATCGCCGCGCAGCTCATCGCCGCCGGTCACGCGCCGTCCGGACTCGACTTCGGGGCCGACTCGACGCTGCCCGTGACCGTGATCCAGGCCTGAGCGGCCCTCGTCACACGCCGCAACGACCGTTGACACCCCCCAACGCTGCTGCCACGATGGGGGCGCTGTTCTAGGCAACCCCAATCTGAAGGAGCACAGCCCCATGACCGAGCCCACCCCCGCCCCCACCCCCTACACGGCCGCCCCGGCCGCCAAGTGGAACGTCCTGTCGATCGTCTCGATCATCACGTCGTTCGTCGGCCTTCACCTCGTCGGCATCATCACCGGCCACATCAGCCTGAGCCAGATCAAGAAGACGGGCGAGCAGGGCAAGGTGCTCGCCATCATCGGCCTCG
>CALRZA010000038.1:0-10065 GCA_943372535.1 Auritidibacter sp. Marseille-P8566 | reverse complement strand
CTGGGTGCCTCTTGTGGGCATCGCCCTCGTGCTTGGCGTCTACCTCGCGGGCAGCTGGCTGATCGTCGCCTCGATCCCCGCGTCCTGATCCCTAGGGCCGCAGCAGCACCTTGATCGCGCGGCGCTCGTCCATCGCGGCGTAGGCCTCGGCGGCCTCGGCGAGCGGCAGCTCGAGATCGAAGACGCGGCCCGGGTTGAGTCGGCCGTCGAGAACCTCGGGCAGCAGCTCCTCGATGTAGTTGCGCACCGGCGCGACCCCGCCGCGGGCGCCGACGTTCGTGAAGAACATTAGCCCGATCGGCAGCTCGGCACCGCCGTTGGGCACACCGACGTAGCCGACCTGGCCGCCCGGACGCACCGAGCGCAGGGCCTGATCCATCGACTCGGTCGTGCCGACGCACTCGAGCACGGCATCCGGTCCGATGCCGTCGAAGAGCTCCTTGATGCGGGCGATCCCCGCTTCGCCGCGCTCCTCGACGATGTCGGTCGCCCCGAACTCGCGGGCGAGGGCCTGGCGGCTCTCGTGCCGCGACATCGCGACGATGCGCGAGGCTCCCAGGCGCGCGGCCGCGAGCACCGCGCACAGGCCGACGGCGCCGTCACCGACGACCGCGACCGTGCTGCCGGCGGTGACCCCGGCGGAGACGGCCGCGTGGTGACCCGTGCCCATGACGTCGGCGAGGGTGAGCAGGCTCGGGATGAGGTGCTCGGCGGGCATGCCGGGGGTCGCCACGAGCGAGCCGTCGGCATGCGGCACGCGCACGCGCTCTCCCTGGGCACCGTCAGCGAAGCCGCCGACGGCGTCGTTCTGGCCCCACCAGGAGTGCTCGAGGCACGAAGTGCTCACACCGTTGCGGCAGTTGAGGCACGTCATGTCGCAGTCGTAGAACGGGGCGATAACGAAGTCGCCCACGCGGATGCGCTCGACCTCGGGGCCGACCGCCTCGACGACGCCGACGAACTCGTGGCCGATGCGCCGCGGGGCCGCGGTGGCGGTGATTCCGCGGTACGGCCACAGGTCGGAGCCGCACACGCACGCCGCGACGACCCTGACGATCGCATCCTTGCCGGTGCTGAGCACCGGATCGGCGACCTCTTCGACTCGAATGTCCCGTTCACCGTGAATGATCGTTGCGCGCATGGTTCGAGCCTACGCCGCCGGGCCCGGGCTACTCTGGTTGCATGAAGCATCCTGTCGTCGTCTCGGTGCTCGTCGCCGTGGGCGCCCTGCTCTACGGGGCGTCGCCGATCGACCTCATCCCGGAGATCCTCGCCGGACCCCTCGGGTTCGGCGACGACGCCGTCGTGCTCGTCGCCGCGGGCGTCGCGATCTGGCGCATCCTCAGCAACCGCCGCAAGGGCGAGCCGCCGCTGCGGCAGCCCCCGGCCGACCCGGTCACGCCGGCGGAATAACCGGGCGGGGGCGGCGAGGGTTAGAGCTCGCTGCGCACCACCGAGAGACCGTCGTCCGCGACATCCACGAGCACGGTGTCGCCATCGCGGATCTGGCCCGACAGCAGCGCCTTGGCGAGCTTGTCGTCGATCTCGCGCTGCATGAGCCGACGCAGCGGGCGCGCCCCGTAGATCGGGTCGTAGCCGCGCTCGGCGAGCCACAGCCGTGCGTTGGGCGTGACCGCGAGATCGAGGCGCCGATCGCCGAGGCGCTTGGCGAGGCGGTCGATGTAGAGCTCGACGATGTGGCCGAGATCCTCCGTCGATAGCGGCGCGAAGACGACGATGTCGTCGAGGCGGTTGACGAACTCGGGCTTGAACGCCTGGCGCACGAGGTCGTGCACGGCCGCCTTGCGCTCCGGCCACGGCAGGCTCGTGTCGGTGAGGTACTGGCTGCCGAGATTGGAGGTCAGGATCAGGATGACGTTGCGGAAGTCGACCGTGCGACCCTGGCCATCCGTGAGCCGGCCGTCATCGAGCACCTGCAGCAGCACGTCGAACACCTCGGGATGCGCCTTCTCCACCTCGTCGAGCAGGATCACCGAGTACGGACGCCGCCGCACCGCCTCGGTCAGCTGACCGCCCTGCTCGTAGCCGACGTAGCCGGGAGGGGCTCCGACGAGGCGCGAGACCGAGAACTTCTCGCCGTACTCGCTCATGTCGATGCGCACGAGCGCCTTCTCGTCGTCGAACAGGTACTCCGCGAGCGCCTTGGCGAGCTCGGTCTTGCCGACGCCCGTGGGGCCGAGGAACAGGAACGAGCCGGTCGGTCGGTCGGGGTCGCTGATGCCTGCGCGTGTGCGGCGCACGGCCTCCGAGACCGCCTGAACGGCATCCTTCTGACCGATCAGGCGCTTGCCTAGTTCGGCCTCGAGATGCAGCAGCTTCTCGGTCTCGCCTTGAGTGAGCTTGTCCACGGGGATGCCGGTCCACTGCGCGACGACGCTCGCGATGTCCTCCTCGGTCACCTGGTCGTTGACCATGCGCGGGCCGGTGGGCTCGCTCGATTCGGCGGCGATGATCGACGCCTCGATGCCGGGGATCGTCTCGTAGTTGAGCTGGGAGGCCTTCTGGTAGTTGCCCTCGCGCATGGCGCGGTCGAGCTCGATGCGGGCCTCGTTGAGCTGGGTCTTGAGATCGCCGACGCCGGTGAGGGACGCCTTCTCGGCCTTCCAGCGGGTCTCGAGCTCACCGAGCTCGGCCTCCCGCTCCGCGAGATCCTCGCGCAGCTTCTCGAGGCGCGCCTTCGAGGCGTCGTCCTTCTCCTTCTTGAGTGCGAGCTCCTCGATGCGCAGCCGGTCGACGGCCCGCTTGAGCTGGTCGATCTCGACCGGGCTCGAGTCGATCTCCATCTTGAGGCGCGAGGCGGCCTCGTCGATGAGGTCGATCGCCTTGTCGGGCAGCTTGCGACCCGAGATGTAGCGGTGGCTCAGGGATGCCGCGGCGACGAGGGCCGCATCCGCGATCGCCACCTTGTGGTGGGCCTCGTAACGCTCCTTGAGTCCGCGCAGGATCGCGATGGTGTCCTCCACGCTCGGCTCGCCCACGAACACCTGCTGGAAGCGGCGCTCGAGAGCGGCATCCTTCTCGATGTACTGGCGGTACTCGTCGAGAGTCGTCGCGCCGATCAGGCGCAGTTCGCCCCGCGCGAGCATGGGCTTGAGCATGTTCGCCGCGGCGACCGAGCCTTCGCCGCCGCCCGCGCCCATGAGGGTGTGCAGCTCGTCGATGAAGGTGATGATCTGACCGTCGGAGTCGTTGATCTCCTTGAGCACGGCCTTGAGGCGTTCCTCGAACTCGCCGCGGTACTTGGCGCCCGCGACGAGGGCCGCGAGGTCGAGCGAGACGAGCTGCTTGTCCTTGAGGGAGTCGGCGACGTCACCCGCGACGATGCGCTGAGCCAGCCCCTCGACGACGGCGGTCTTGCCGACGCCGGGCTCGCCGATGAGCACGGGGTTGTTCTTGGTGCGCCGGGTCAGCACCTGGCTGACGCGACGGATCTCGGCATCCCGACCGATCACGGGGTCGAGCTTGCCGCTGCGCGCAATGTCGGTGAGGTTCACGCCGTACTGCTGCAGCGCGGTCTTCTGCTCCTCGTTCGTTCCGGGAGCTCCCTGCATGTTCGCCATGGGGCGGGCCTTTCACAAAGTTGAGTGGTACTGACTCAAGTTTAGCACTCGGGTGCCGGGAGTGCTAGAAGGATCAGTCGGCGTGGCTCTCTCCGCGAGTTGAGAGTCCTTGCGGTTTCAGCGCGCCCACAGCAGCACCTACTCTCACCTCGACGGCACGCACTCCTGGATCAGAGGGTCTCTCGCGTCGACGCCGTGACCGTGAACTTCGGCGTGCGGCTGACCTCGCGCGTCGGGCCCACGACCCGCTGCAGCTCGCCGCGATAGCCGAGGTGCGAGTTGTACACGGTCCAGAGCTCGCCCCCGGGGCGCAGCACGCGCGCCGCCGCCGCGAAGAGCTTCGACGCGACTCCGGTGTGCACGGTGCCGCCGAGGTGGAAGGGCGGGTTGAGCACGACGAGGTCGGCGCTCGCGTCGGGCTGCTGCGACAGCGCGTCATCCTGTGTCACCGTCACGTTCGTCAGGCCGTTGGCCTCGGCGGTCAGGCGAGCGGATGCCGCCGCCCCCGCCGACACGTCGCTCGCAAGCACGACGGCCTCGGGCCGCTCGCGCCCGAGCCACGCGGCGACCACGCCAGTGCCGCACCCCAGATCGACGAGGGAGCGGGCATCCGGTGCCGCCTGCTCCAGCACCGCAAGCAGAGCGCGGGTGCCGATGTCCAGACGGGTGCCGGCGAAGGCGGCGCCCGTCGCGACGACCCACATGCCGAGATCGGCATGGAACCGCCGAGAGGGCTCGCGGAACTCGGAACGGCGGGGCCCACGGGCGATCAACGGGCGGGACTTCTGGCGGGCGTGACCGACATCCACGGTCTCGAAGTGGCGGGCGAGCACCTCGTTCATGGCAGGCGTCATGTGCTTGATGCGCCCCGCGGCATACACGACCACGTCATCGGCCGCGGCGTGCGAGATGAGCGCCGCGAGCTCATCGAGCTCGTCGAGCGAGCGCGGCAACTGTAGCAGCACGACGCGAGCGCCGGTGACGAGCGAGGCCTCAAGAGGCAGCGAGCGGTAGCCGCCCGCGAGCGCCCCCGCGTTCGCGGCGAGCGCTCGCTCGGAGACGACCGAGTCCTGAAAGGAGCGCACGTCGGAGGCCCCCAGCGCGATCGCCCCGAGGGTCAGGGCGCCGTAGCCATCGAGCAGGGTGACCACCCCGCCATCGCCCGCGCGGGCGAGATCCTCGGCCGCGAGGTCGAGGAGAAGGCGGTCGCTCGCGTCCACGGCCACGAGCGTGGGGTCATCCACGTCGGGCCAGCGGCCGAGACCGGCCAGGAGCGCCGCGAGGTCGACGCCCGGGCCCGTCACCGCTCGAGGCCGCGGCGCAGCGGTCGCCACACGACGACCTGATTCGACTTCTGGGCTCGAGCCCCGGCGCGCAACGAGACGACCTCGCCCTCGGGTCCGGCCGCGAAGACGCGGCGGCCCGGTCGGGCGAGCAGCTCGTCGGCGAGTGCGTGCTCGAGCTCGCGCACGCGTGCGGTCAGCTCCGCGTTCTGGTTCTCGAGCTCGAGGATGCGCCGGATGCCCTCGAGGTTGAGCCCTTGGGCCGACAGCGCCGCGATCTCGCGCAGCTGGGCGACGTCGCGCATCGAGTACCGACGCGACTGGCCCGCGGTGCGGGTCGGTGACACGAGGCCGAGCCGGTCGTACTGCCGCAGCGTCTGCGGGTGCATGCCCGCGAGCTCGGCCGCCATCGCGATGGCGAAGACCGGCGAGTACTCGTCCATCAGTGGTCCGCCCGGGCCTTGTCGAGCAACTCGGCGCGCGGGTTCTCGGCGGGCATCGCGGCCGCGAACGCGCGCAGGTGATCGAGGGCCGCATCGGGGATGCGACCGGGCACCGCCACCTGCACCTCCGCCAGCAGATCGCCCGCCCCGCTCGTCGTGGAGACGCCGCGACCCTTGACCCGCAGGATGCGCCCGCTGGGCGTGCCCGGCGAGACCTTGAGCTTGACGGGATCGCCGCCGAGCGTCGGCACCTCGATCGTCGCGCCGAGCGCAGCCTCGGTGAAGGTCACCGGTACGACCACGCGGAGGTTGAGCCCGTCGCGCTCGAAGACCGGGTGCTTGCGCACGCTGACCGTGAGCACGAGGTCGCCGGCGGGGCCGCCGTTCGGGCTCGGCTCACCCTTGCCCGCGAGCTTGATCTTCTGGCCGTCCTTGACTCCCGCGGGGATCTTGACGTTGATCGGCGCTCCGCCCTGCGGCTGCAGCTTGATCGTCTCGCCGTTGATCGCGGTGACGAAATCGAGAACGGTGGATGCCGTGACGTCGCGCCCCTTGGTCGGCCCGCCGCGGAAGCCGCCGCCCTGCTGGCCGAACATACCGCCGAGCAGATCCTCGAAGCTCGCGCTCTGGCCGCCGCGAGGCTGGTTGAACATCCCGCCGAAGACGTCCTCGAATCCGCCCGGCTGGCCGGGACGGCCGCCCGCACTGAAGCGAGCGCCCGATCCCATCGCGCGGATCTGGTCGTACTCGCGACGCAGTTCGGCATCCGCGAGCACCGAGTGGGCTTCGCTGATCTCCTTGAACTTCGCCTCGGCGCGCGCGTCACCCGGGTTGGAGTCCGGGTGGTACTGCCGCGCGAGCTTGCGGTAGACCTTCTTGAGTTCGGCGTCGGAGACGTCCTTCGAGACGCCGAGCACGGCGTAGAAGTCCTTCTCGAACCAGTCCTGGCTGGCCATGGTGGCTCCGGCTACTCGCTCGGCACCGAGACGGCCACCTTGGCGGCGCGAATCAGGCGGTCACCGAGCACGTAGCCCGGCTCGATGACATCGGCGATCGTGTTCGACGTCGCGTCCGGGGTCGGCAGCTGCACGACGGCCTCGTGGAAGGCGGGGTTGAACGCCTCGCCCTTCACGCCGACCGTGGTGAGCCCGTACTTCTCGAACGCACCGCGCAGCTTCTGCGCGACGATCGCGAGGGGCGAGCCCTCCACGAGATCGCCGTGCGCCTCGGCCCGCGACAGGTCGTCGATCGCCGGCAGCAGCGAGCGGATGACCTCCGCGATCACCGCCTCGCGATTGGCGACGCGGTCGCGCTCGACGCGCGTGCGGAAGTTCACGAGCTCGGCCTGAGCGCGCAGCATGTCGGAGCGCATCTCGGCGACGAGGTCGGTCGCGGCCTGATCAAGCAGCGCCTGGTCGTCGGCGCTCAGGGCGTCGTCGGCGGCCGGGGCGTCCGGATCGCCGCCGTCGGCGGAGGAGTCGGGGGCCTCCTCCGCCGCGGCGGGTTCGCGAACGTCACCGGTCTCCGGATCGATGCGACGCTTGTCGCGGATCACCGGCTCCTGGGGCTCATCGGGGGTGTTCTCGTGGTCGGCCATCGCTACTTCTTGTCGCCGTCGGCGCCGGCCTCGGGCTCGTCGTCAACGACCTCGGCGTCGACGATGTCCTCGTCGCTGCCCTCGGGCGCGCTCTCCGGGTCCGCCTCCGCGGGCTGCTCCTGGCTCGCCGAGTAGATCGCCTGGCCGAGCTTCGACTGGCTCTCGTTGAGCGTGTCGAAGGCGGTCTTCACCGCGGACTCGTCGTCGCCGGCGAGAGCCGACTTGAGGGCATCCACATCGGCCTGCACCTCGCTCTTGACGTCGGCCGGCAGCTTGTCGTCGTTGTCCTTGATGAGCTTCTCGGTCGAGTAGGCGAGCTGCTCCGCGGTGTTGCGGGTCTCGGCTGCCTCGCGACGGGCCTTGTCCTCGGCCGCGTGCTCCTCGCCCTCGCGCACCATGCGCTCGATGTCGTCCTTCGACAGCGAGCTGCCGCCGGTGATCGTCATCGACTGCTCCTTGCCCGTGCCCTTGTCCTTGGCGGAGACGTGCACGATGCCGTTGGCGTCGATGTCGAACGTGACCTCGATCTGCGGGATGCCGCGGGGCGCCGGCGCGATGCCGGTCAGCTCGAAGGTGCCCAGGTTCTTGTTGTCGCGAGTGAACTCGCGCTCGCCCTGGAAGACCTGGATCGCGACGGACGGCTGGTTGTCATCCGCCGTCGTGAAGGTCTCGCTGCGCTTGGTCGGGATCGCCGTGTTGCGCTCGATGAGCTTGGTCATGATGCCGCCCTTGGTCTCGATTCCGAGGCTCAGGGGGGTGACGTCGATGAGCAGCACGTCCTTGCGCTCACCCTTGAGAACGCCGGCCTGGAGGGCGGCGCCGACGGCGACCACCTCATCCGGGTTGACGCCCTTGTTGGGCTCCTTGCCGCCGGTGAGCTTCTTGACGAGCTCGACGACCGCGGGCATGCGGGTCGATCCGCCGACGAGCACCACGTGGGCGACGTCGGACAGCTTGACGCCGGCCTCCTTGATCACGTCGTTGAACGGCTTCTGGGTGCGCTCGAGCAGGTCGGCGGTCAGCTCCTCGAACTTGGCGCGGGTGAGCGTCTCGTCGAGGTTGGCCGGGCCGTTCTCCGTGAGGGAGAGGTAGGGCAGCTGGATGGTCGTCGAGGTCTGGCTCGACAGCTCCTTCTTCGCCTGCTCCGCGGCCTCCTTGAGTCGCTGCTTCGCGATCTTGTCGCTGGAGACATCCACTCCCGTGGTCTCCTTGAAGCGCTTGATCAGGTAGTCGACGACGCGCTGGTCCCAGTCGTCACCGCCGAGGCGGTTGTCACCGGAGGTCGCCTTGACCTGGATGGTCGAGAAGTCGTCGTCCTTGCCCACCTCGAGCAGCGAGACGTCGAACGTGCCACCACCGAGGTCGAAGACGAGGATGAGCTCGTCCTCCTTGCCCTTGTCGAGGCCGTAGGCGAGCGCGGCCGCGGTGGGCTCGTTGATGATGCGCAGCACGTTGAGGCCCGCGATCTCACCCGCCTCCTTGGTGGCTTGGCGCTCGGCGTCGTTGAAGTACGCGGGAACCGTGATGACCGCGTCGGTCACCGGCTCGCCGAGGTACTGCTCGGCGTCGCGCTTGAGCTTGGCGAGGATGCGCGCGCTGATCTCCTGCGCGGTGTACTTCTTGGTGTCGATGTCCTGCTTCCACGTGGTACCCATGTGGCGCTTGACCGACGAGATGGTGCGGTCGACGTTCGTGACGGCCTGGCGCTTCGCGGTCTCACCGACGAGCACCTCCGCGTCCTTGGTGAACGCGACGACCGACGGGGTCGTACGGAAACCCTCGGCGTTCGCGATGACGGTGGGTTCCCCACCCTCGAGAACGGCCACCACCGAGTTGGTGGTTCCGAGGTCGATTCCTACTGCTCGAGCCATAGTGCTCATACTCCTTATGTCTGTGCGCGCAGTCCAAAAGCTGAGCCGCGCTGTATCAAGTTTCCAACCTGTGGATAACCATGTCAAGTTCGCCACCTGAAAGTTGAGTGGGAGTGACTCAAGAATCTGGTCACCATCTGGACACCGTGAGCCACTAGCGTGATGTCCATGACGGACGCGCCCGACGCTGTGCAGCCCACCGACAAGACGATCCCGGTCGCCGCCAACACCCTCGCGGTGGGCGTCATGGGTCTCGATCTTCAGGAGGGGATCCAGGTTCCGCGGCGACGCGTCTTCGCCTGGGCCTTCTGGGACTGGGCCACCCAGCCCTTCAACACCGTGCTGCTCACCTTCGTCTGGGTGCCGAGCTACCTCACGAGCACCTTCTTCGTCGATCCCGCTGTCGTCGGCACTGACGGCGAAGAGGCCGCGCTCGGGCAGCTCGCCAGCTACCTCGGCTACGGCGTCACCGTCGCGGGTCTGCTGATCGCGCTGCTCGCGCCCGTGCTGGGCCAGCGAGCCGACCGGGCCGGCCGCCAGAAGCTCCAGCTGCTCATCTTCACCGGGCTGCTCATCGCGTCGCAGCTCGGCATGGTGTTCGTGCAGCCCGGAGGCGAGTGGTTCTGGATGGGCGTCGCGCTCATCGCCGTCGGCAGCGTCTTCGGCGAGATCGCCGGCGTCAACTACAACGCGCTGCTCATCTCGGTGTCGACCCCCAAGACGATCGGCAAGGTCTCGGGCCTCGGCTGGGGCTTCGGCTACCTCGGGGGCATTGTGGCGCTCACGGTCGTCGTGGGCCTGATCCTCGGCGGCGTTCTCGACGGCGAGGCGGCATCCACGTTCCAGATGATCGCGCTCGGCTGCACGATCTGGACGATCATCTTCGTCATCCCGATCTTCCTCAGCGTTCCCGAACCGCCCCACAATTACGCGGGCGCCAAGGTCGGCTTCTTCCAGAGCTATGTCGAGCTCGTGCGCGGCATCATCCGCCTCTACAAGGAGACCCGCCCGACGTTCTGGTTCCTGCTCGCCAGCGCGGTCTACCGCGACGGCCTGTCGGCGGTCTTCACCTTCGGCTCGATCATCGCGGCCGTCGTCTTCGGCTTCGGGTTCACCGACCTGGTGATCTTCGGCATCGCGCTCAACATCGTCGCGGGAATCTCGACGATCCTCGCCGGGCGCCTCGACGACCACTTCGGCCCCAAGCGCGTCATCCTCGTCTCGGTGTTCGGGCTCGTGGTCTGCACGCTCGTCGTCTTCTTCTTCGCCGACCTCGGCCAGCCCTTGTTC
>CALRZA010000037.1:0-10083 GCA_943372535.1 Auritidibacter sp. Marseille-P8566 | reverse complement strand
CGCTCTCTCGGCTGCTGGCCGAGCAGCTGCGCTCGCACGGCAACACGATCGAGGACTCCGATCAGGCGTGGCTGCGTGAAGACCTCCGCGGGTCGCACGACGTGAAGGTCGCCCTCAATACCGCGTGGTTGCCGCTGACCCCGCAGAAGCTCCTGCAGGATCTGTACGCCCGCCCGGCCTGGCTGGCCAGCCTCACGCCGACCTGGTCGCCGGAGAAGCGTGCCCTGCTCGCGCGGCCGCGCGATGCGGCCTTCACGGTGAGTGACGTCGCCCTGCTCGACGAGGCCGCCGAACTCCTCGGTGAGGTGGATGCCGCCGCCGACGCCTGGGAGCGCGAGCGTCGCCAGCAGCGCAAGCGCGACATCGAGAACGCGGAGCAGGCCATCCGCAACATGGGCGTCGAGGGCATGGTGGATGCCCGCACCCTCGCCGAGGGCTTCGAAGCCGTCGCCGAGCGCGGCACGACCGCCGAGCTCGCGTCGGCCGATCGCGAGTGGACCTACGGCCACATCGTCGTGGACGAGGCTCAGGAGCTCTCGCCGATGCAATGGCGCGTGCTCGTGCGGCGCAATCCGCTCAAGTCGTTCACGGTCGTCGGCGACGTCGCGCAGGCGGCGGCCGCCGCATCCGCCTCCAGCTGGGAGGAGGCGCTGCGCCCCCACGTCGGCGAGAACTGGCGGCTCGAGGAGCTGACGGTCAACTACCGCACGCCGGCCCGGGTCAGCGATGTCGCCGAGGCGATGGCGGTGGCCCACGGGGTGCGCATCACGAGGTCGCGATCCGTGCGACCGGGTGAGTGGCCGGTCGGTCTCCATCGGGCCGAGCACCCTGCCGCACGAGTGGTCGAGGTCGCGACCGCGGAGCGCGAGCGGCTCGAGCACGGCACGCTCGCGGTGATCGCGACCGAGGCGGTGCTCGAGACCCTGTACCCCGAACTGGCCGATGCCTTCGGAGCGGAGGTGGGACGCGGGGCGGTCGGGCTGAGTCGACCGATCGCTGTTCTCACCCCCCAGGAGGCCAAAGGACTGGAGTTCGATTCGGTCATCGTCGTCGAGCCTCAGGCCATCATCGACGATCAGGCCCGGGGGGCCGGGGCGCTCTACGTGGCCATGACGAGAGCGACCCAGCGCCTGCAGCTCGTGTCATCGACCGCGTGGCCCGTCGGAATCGAATCACACTAATCACACTGATCACATTCACCACTCAGTTACCACCCTAACGGGGGGTTTGTGGGGGTAGACAGGTTCGGCCACACTAGAGCCACGGACCGGATCTCGGGGGAGTGAAAGTCCGATCGGGTGCGATACGTCGCAACGAGTAGGGCCGGAGGCGGGGGAGCCTCCGGCCCAACGTCGTTTAACGGCAGAAGAGGCATCGCGGTGCGGCCCGGCGTGCACGGCTCCGATGCCTCGTGTACCTCACCGAGGGCGCCGATTGCACCCAGCCGGGGCTGATACCGTGGCCCGAGTGACGACCACCCCGATTCCCGAGCCCGGCCCCGAGCGGCGCATCGCCCTCGTGCCGGTGCTCGTCGCGATCGCCGCGCTCGTCGTCGCCGCGGTGCTCACTGCGGTCATCGTCGCCCTTGCGACCCAGGGCTCCGCTACGACCGCGGCCCCGGAGGGTTCGCCGACGGCCGTGGAGGTCGCTCCCACACCCGCCGCACCGGAGGAGGCCCCGGCCGCCGCCCCGCGGCCCGAGGCCGGTCGCAACGAGTGCGTCGACGCCCTCGGCGACGGGGGAGTGCTCGACCTGGATGCCGTCGCCGTCGCCGCGGTCGATGACGGACTGCTCGTGCGATTCACCCTCGACGCGGCGGTGCCGTCGGGTGAGGCCCTTCTCGGCATCACGGCGATCGGGCGCCAGGACCGCACCGTGCTCCTCGCGGTGCGGCTCATCGACAGCGAGGTCGCCGAGGTCTTCGCCGTCGACCTCAGGGCGACGGGACGCGACGACGACGATGATGACGGCGGTCGGGGCAATGACGATGATGCGGGGGTCGACCGCTACGACGAGGACCGTGCTCAGGTCGACGGGCGTCAGGTTCTCGTCGAGTTCCCCGACGACATGCTGAAGGACCTCGGCAACGACTGGTCCTGGAGCGGGACGGCATCGAGCGGTGCCGACGCCGATCGATGCCCGGTCGACGGCCAGCTCTCCTTCGAGCGCTGACCGACTCAGCTCAGGCAGGCCCCGGTCGACACCGGCTGCTGCATGCTGCTCGCCAGCTCGACCACCGGCTCGTACTCCGTGCGCGTCATCGCGTAGCCGACCTGATCGTCGGCGCCGTCCCGCGCGAAGACCACACCGGCCACCTCGCCGGTGAGCGTGAGCAGCGGACCGCCCGAGTTGCCCTCGCGCACCTGGGCGGCGAGGGTGAAGACCTCGCGCGGGGCCGACGCGTCGTCATAGATGTCGCGCACCGGCGACACCGAGATGCGCATGACATCCGCGGGCAGGGTCGTGAACGGGCCGCCGAACGGGTAGCCCTGGATCGCGGCATCCGCACCGGTCGTCAGCTCTCCCGCCAGCGGCAGGGGTCCGGCCGTGAGGCCGGGCACGAGGATCACCGCGAGATCGTCGATCGGATCGAAGTAGATGACGGTGCCTCCGAGTACCTGGCCGTCGGGAGATTCGACGACCGGTTCGGTGACCCCGGCGACGACGTGGGCGTTCGTCATGACGCGGTCGTCGGCGATGACGAAGCCCGAACCCGACTGCGCGACCCCGCAGGCGTAGGCGTTGCCGGTGATGCGCACGACTGAGGCCGCGGCCGTGTCGAGACTCGCGCTGCCGGTGTCGATGCGCGGGATGACGGGCGTGCCGGTGCCGAGGGCTCCGCTGATCGTGGGGATGCCGCGATCGACCACGAAGGCCCGCACCTGGGCTAGCCAGGCCTCCACCGGATCCGGGGTCACCGCGCTGATCGTGCGCAGCACCACCGAGCCGGAGATCGCCTTCGAGAGGAACGGGACCCCGAGCGTGCCGACGCTGGCCGCGACCACGCTCGCGACGAGGGCTGCGGCGATGAGGGTCGCGGCGCCGCCGAGCAGCCGATCGATCCAGCCGAGCGGGGTCTTCTCGACCCCCCGGCGCAACGCGGTGCCGATGGCAGAACCGATCGCATGGCCGGCGGCGACGAACCCCAGCACGAGGAGCACCGCCACGAGCGGGCGGAAGGCGGGGAACGGGATCCACGGCCAGACGAGCGGCAGTACGAACCAGGCGCCCACGAGCCCGCCGAGGATCCCCGCGATGACGGCGCCGCTGCGCGTGAGGCCGTTGCGAAGTCCGAAGACGAGGTAGCCGATGAGGAGCCCGCCCAGCAGCAGATCGAGAACGAGCGACTCCGTCATCCCTCGAGCCTAAGCGAGTCGCCCCGGTGCGGGCACCGCGAGCGGGACGCCGAGCGGCCTAGTACGGAGCGCGATCCGGCTCGGGCCCGCGCACGAACCGGCGGCCGCTCACCTCGGTCGGCGTGATGCGCACGTACTCATGCTTCGCCGTGGGAATCCACGGGGTCAGGGGCAGCAACTCGACCGCTTCGAGCTCCGCCCGGGCCTCGATCGCGGTCGCATGACCCTTCACGACGACGCTCCACGCCTCGGCGTCGCTGAAGCCATCGATCTCGAGGGCGACGTTCGAGTGGATCGTCAGCTCGACGAGCTTGGTGCCCGGTGCGGTGCGGAACACCAGGGTGCGGCCGTCGACCACGTAGTTGAGCGGAAAGATATCGACCTCGCCCGCGGCCGCCGCCGCGAGGCGTCCCATCGCGTTGCCGGCCAGCAGGGCCCAGCAGCGCTCCTCGGTGAGTTCCGTGATCGCGGGTTCCTCAGACATCTCGCCTCCTGTCGTCGTCCACAGTCAACGCCGTGGAGGGTGGAGACGGCAGGGTCGAAAGGCCCGCGTGAGGGACTACTCGAACTGCACCCAGTCCGGGCAGCCCGTCGTCTCGAAGATCGGAGTCACGTCGGTGAGAAAGACGAACGGGCCGTTGTTCTCGAACATGACCGTGCCATCGTCGTCGAGAAGTCGCCACGTGCAGCCCTCGGGCTGGGCATCTTGGTTGTTGGGCAGTTCGTAGCCGCCGATCGGCGCCTCCGCGGGAACGGCATAGGTTCCCGTGCCGGGAAGCACCACGCCGACGAACGAACCGGAGTCCTCCTCTACGGCGCCGGTGTCGTCGCTTGACCCGAGTGCTTCGTCGGGAGCGGCGGGGGCGGAAGGCGTGCATCCGGCCAAGCCGAGTGCCAGAGCCGTTCCTGCGGCGAACAGGATCAGGGCGCGTGATGTGGTCATGCGACGAGATTAAGCGGGTGCGGTCTAAGGGGGTATGGGGGAAACCACGTACTCGCCCGCGTTAGGGCCCCGTCCAACCCAGTTGTGGGGATGCCGTCGCGGGAGCCGGGTCGGTAGCGTGAATCAAGGATTCGGGGGGATCTCAATGACAGACGTACTCGCTCGGGGGAGCGGAGACACCAGACTCACCGTGCGCGGTCCCGCGTACGGCGTGATCGCCGAAACGCTGCGCCTGCAAGCGGACACGCGACCCAAGAGCGCGCTCGCGCGCTTCTTCGGCGCCGACCCACTGCACCCGAATGCGCGGCTGTGGTACCGCGGTGCCATCGGTGAGCTTCACGTCGCCCGGCACCTCAAGAATCTGGGACCGGAGTGGACTCTGCTGCACACGGTAGTGGCAGAGCCCACCGGTCATGAGTTCGACCATCTCCTCATCGGTCCGCCCGGCGTCTTCGCGATCTCGATCAAAGACCATTCCGGCCAGCGCGTGTGGGTGGGTGAGGATCGGCTGCTCGTCAACGGGCACCGCACCGACCACCTGCGCGATGCCCGCCTGGAGGCCGCTCGTGCCTCCCGGCTCCTCAGCACGGAGGCGGGTGAACAGGTGACGGTCTTTCCCCTAGTCTCGATCGTCGATCCCGGTTCACTCGCCTTCGTTCGACCGCGGCCACGGGACGTCACCGTGGTCGCGTCCTCCCAACTCGCCCGCACGATCACTCGGCGGCCGAGGGTTCTCTCGGCATCCGCTGTTCTCGAGCTCAGCCAGCTCGCCGAGCAGCGTGGCCCATGGCGCGCCGATGCGCACGTCCTCGACGAGACCCTGCGGCACGAGGATCGGCTCGTGAGCCTGAAACAGGACGTGGATGCCGCGGCTCGCCGCCGTGCGCTGTGGATCGTCGCCGCGGCCCTCGCGCCGCTCTCGGCCGTGGCGGCCGCGCTCCTCGCGACCGCCGCGCCGGTCTTCGCGTTGGGCTGAGCCCCTCAGACCGGGTGATGGCGTGGATCGCCGTCACTGAACGTCGACGAGTTTCGTTCTCGAGGCGTGCCCGCGCGCGATCGTGACCCGGCTGCGGGGCACGCCGAAGTGCTCGGCGATCACTCGGACGAGTCCGTCGTTCGCGGCGCCCTCGACCGCGCGCTCGCGCAGAAAGACGGTGAGCGAGCCGTCGTCCTCGACGACGACGAGCGGGCCCTTCGAGCTGCCCGGCTTCACATGCACGGTGTGCCGCATGAGCCCATCCTGACAGGCGACGCACCAGGGGTACACGCGACGGCCCGTTCCACTCCCGCACTGGGGATGCCGGTCACACGCGTCACTCCCGTACCGTCGAAAGTCCGACCTGGAGAACACCCGATGACTCTCATGCCGGCGCGCGAACGCGCCCTGCCGACCCTGCGCGTGCGCACGCCCGGCTCCGTGGCGATCCGGGAGTGCCTCGACGTGCAGGAGTCGCGCCACCTGAGCATCCTCGGTCGAATCGCCGGCAACGACCCGTTGAGCGCCAAGGCGGCGCCGGCCTACGACGCCGCGCTCGCGCAACTCGCGGTCGCGCGGCACCTCACGGGATTGGGGCCGGGATGGAGCGTCATCCACTCGATCCCTCTTGATGAACGGGATGCCGGACTCGACCACCTCGTCGTCGGCCCGCCCGGCGTATTCGTGCTCACCACGCGCTCCTACCCCAACGCATCGCTCGAGCTCTCGGGGCACTCGTTCCTCGTCAACGGAGAGTCCGGCGTCTCGATGCCGGGCATGCAGACCCTCGCGCGCCGCACCTCGGAGTTCCTCTCGCTCGCCGCGCGTCGCTACGTGCCCGTCACGGCGGTGGTCGTGGTCGTCGGAGCCGCGAGCATCGCGACCGGGCGCCTCTCGCCCGTCGTTCCGGTGCTGCCGGCCGAGCGCATCCGGCCCTGGCTGCTCAGCCAGCATCGCGCCATGGCCGACTCGGCGGTCGCCGACCTCGTGCGCTTCGCCGAGGATCCCGCTACCTGGGACTTCGACGCCGAGGAGCTCGCCGACGCCAGCCGTCAGGAGCAGCGCTTCGCGCGCCTGCGCCGTGATGTCGCCAGCTCCGCCGCGCGCCGCCGCGGTTGGGCGGTCACCGCGATCGTTCTCGCCCTCGCCGTGATCGCGGGCGTGGCCCTCGAGACGGCGGGCGTGCTCACGTTGGCGCTCGCGCGGTAGCGCCGTGCCGGTCCTCCCGACGCTCTGCTAGACTCCCAAGGTTGCCGTCTAACGGCCGCGGAACAAGAGAGCTCGGGCATCCACGCCACGGGCGCCGCGCAACGAGGAGAAAGGGGATCACCTATGGCTCTTGAAGCCAGTGTCAAGAAGGCGATCATCGACGAGTACGCAACCCACCCGGGCGACACGGGATCCCCCGAGGTCCAGGTCGCGATGCTGACTCACCGCATCAAGGACCTGACCGAGCACCTCAAGGAGCACAAGCACGACCACCACTCGCGTCGTGGTCTGCTGCTTCTCGTGGGCCAGCGTCGCCGCCTGCTGGGCTACCTGCAGGACATCGACATCGAGCGCTACCGCTCGCTGATCGAGCGTCTGGGTCTGCGTCGATAACGCTGATTGCGTCGACTTGACGACGGGCCGTGCACCTCAGGGTGCGCGGCCCGTTTTTCGTTCCCCACTACCCTGAGATCATGACCGCACCCGAGCCGTTCGCTGCCCTGTTCCCCCAGAAGTACGTCAGTCTCACGACGTTCCGCAAGACCGGGGAAGGCGTGCCCACCACCGTCTGGGCGGCGCCGGCCGGCGACGCGCTCTACGTGACGACGCTCGGGTCGTCGGGCAAGGTCAAGCGCATCCGCAACAACCCGGACGTCACACTCAAGCCCTCGTCCATGACGGGACGGGTCAAGGCCGCCGCGGAAGCCGTGCGGGCTCGTGCGGAGATCGTCGTCGACCCGGCCGAGATCCTCATCGGCGACGCGGCGCTCGAGGCCAAGTACGGCTGGCAGTACCGCATGGGGCGGCGCTCCGACGAGCGTCGCACCAAGGGTCGCGGCGGGGCATCCGACCGCGTCATCCTGAAGATCACCGGCATCTAGGAATTCCGCCGCCGGGTCGGAGGTTGGGGTGGGGGAACCCCAACCCAGGAGCGCCCATGCCACGTCGCGTCGAGTACACCCGCTTCGGCGGACCCGAGATTCTCGAACTCATCGAGGTCGACCGCCCCGAACCCGGAGTCGGCGAGGTGCGGGTGCGCGTGCGTGCGGCCGGGCTCAACCCGATCGACTGGAAGATCTTCTCGGGTCGGGCCGCCTCGGCCTATGGTGTCGAGCCGCCTGCGGGCAACGGCAACGACTTCGCCGGCGAGGTCGACGCGCTCGGTGAGGGCGTGACGCAGCTGTCCGTCGGCGACCTCGTGTTCGGCGGCGCCCGGGGCGACGCGCAAGCCGACTACCTGACCGTCGACGCAGCTCAGGTCGCCGTGGTGCCCGACGGGCTCACGCTCGATCAGGCCGGGTCGCTCGACATCGCGGCGCGCACGGCCGTCGCGAGCGTGGCCGCCGTGGGAGTCACCGCGGGCGACGTCGTGCTCGTGAGCGCAGCCGCGGGAGGGGTCGGCGTGATCGCCTCCCAGCTCGCCGTGCGTGCGGGAGCCACCGTCATCGGCACGGCGAGCGACGACAACCACGAGTTCCTCCGCTCGCTCGGCGTCATCCCGGTGTCGTACGGGGATGGCCTCGTCGATCGGATCCGGGATGCCGCACCATCGCCTCTCACCGCCGCCCTCGACAACCACGGACGCCCGACGATCGACGCCGCCCTCGCCCTCGGGGTCGCCCCGCAGCGCATCAACACCATCGCCGACCGACCCGCGGCGACCGAGCTCGGACTCTCCGCGGTCGGGGGAGCCGCGGCATCCCTCGCCGATCTCGCCGACGTCGCCGCGATGATCGCCCGCGGCGAGCTCGTGCTGCCGATCGACTCCGTGTATCCGCTCGAGCGGGTGCGCGAAGCCTACGAGCACCTCATGGCCGGACACCTGAGGGGCAAGGTCGTGCTCGCGACCTCGTAGCGCGAGGCGTTCCCGCTACTTCGGATCCACTTCGGCGAGCATCGTGGCGAGCCGCTGGATGAGCTCAACGCTCACACCCTGGGTGATCAAGCCGTCGGTGTAGAGCGCGTTGCGCACCACGAGATTGCCGCGCTGGATGTCGACCACGTAGTACCGGCCGAACGGCGAATCCTCGACCCACCCGGCCGCAGCGACGGTCGGAGGCAGGTCGATCGCCGGGGCGGGGGACACCTCGGCGGTCCAGTACGTGGTCGACGAGCCGACCTCGTACTCCTCGCAGGTCGCGACGAGTCGCGACAGGTCGGCGAGGTGAGCCGATGCCGAGTCCGTGTCGGGGAACAGTCGCGCGCTCGTCGTCATGACCCCGTACTGGTCCGGGGACTCGCGCGTGGTGAGGTACCAGGTGCGATCCTCGATGGAGCGAACATCAGCGTCGAGCTCCGCGGCGATCGGTGTGCCGAAGTAGGCGAAGAAGCAGGCCGCAGGCTCGCCGCCTTCGTCCTTCCAGAGTCGTTCCGACAGCACGATGTCCTTGGAGACCGGCTGCGGGTCGTAGTCGCCGAGCACGTCGACGACGACGGTGAGGTCGGTGCCGTCGTAGACGCTCTCCCGGGGAACGAGGTCTTCGAGCACCTCGGTCGTGAAGCAGTTCCCGGGGCATTCCGTGGCGACCACGGGCAGCAGGGGACCGGGGCCGCCCTCTGCCAATGGCTCGGGCGTCACCGGGTCGCGCAGCTCCTCGTCCGACTCATCCGGCTCTGCTGAGGGCGCTGGCTCGACACCCGCGTCGGAGATTCCGCCGACCTGCTGGGCCACGACCGACGCGAGACCGACCGCGCCGGCGATCGCTCCGGTCAGGATGCCGAGCACCGCTGCCACGATCCCGATCACGAGGGCGGCACGACGGCCGGCGCTCCACGGGGCGGGGGCGACCGGGGAAACGGCGGGCGCGTCCACACCCACGGGCGGCTGCGTGGGCGGCAGGTCGGGCGGCAGTGTGGGCGGGGGGAACTCCGGCGGCGGGATGCTCACAGCTGACCTTTCGACTCTGTCGCGACGCACCGCAGCGTCGACGAGTGAAACTCACCGTAGCGCACCGGGGCGCCCCACGCGTCCTCTGACGGTGTCGGATCACGAGAGTGCGCCCTACGCTGTGCTCATGAGATCCGTTCCGCTCGGGATCGCGCACGTCGGCCTCGCCGTTGCTCTCGTCATCGCCGCAGCGAACGGCCTGACTCGGGCGCTGCCGGTCTCCGCCAGCCTCGGAGACTCGATCGTGCCGATCGCCGTCGTGTCGCTCTCCGCGGCGATCGCCGTGCTGTCCGGTTGGTCCGCAATCGCGCGGTTCGCTCGTGGTCTGGTCACGTCACCCCGCGCCCGCGCGGTCGAGCACTCGCAGGTGGCCGGCGTGACCGTGTTCCTCGTCGCCCAGCTCAACGGGATCACGGCCGTCACCTCGCTCGTGCCGCTCTATGCGATTGCGGCTGGCAGCACGCTCTTCCTCCTGCTGAGCGAACAGGATCGGGCCGCGGGAGGCTCTGGCCGCAGGCCGTTCGTCCTCGGCGCCGCGGTCGGGATCGTGCCGTGGGGCGTCATCGCCTTCCAGCAGGTCGGCTCGATCCTCGCCGGCAGCCCGCCTGACGTGGTGGTGCGGGTCGTCACGATCGTGCTCCTGCTGCTCGCCGCCGCCCAGTGGGTCGCCTCCTGGCGAGGGCTCACCCGGGCTCCCGCAGTGCTCTTCGCT
>CALRZA010000036.1:0-10197 GCA_943372535.1 Auritidibacter sp. Marseille-P8566 | reverse complement strand
CTCGCGACGATCTGGTTGGCGCGCCGCTGGGTTACTTCAAGGCGCTTCGCCAGCATGGCCACCGACATCTCCGTCATGTCAGACTCCTTCTAGATCTAGAAATAGTTTGACATAGTGGTTTCAGGATGACCAGCCGGTTGACTGGCGCTAGATTGCCCTCATGATCACCTCCGCCGAGATCGCCGCCGCAGAGTTTCCCATCGTGAAGGTGCGCGCGGGCTACGAGATAGACGAAGTGAAGCAGTTCTTCGCCGTCATCGCCGAGGCGTTGCGCCACTACGAGATGGGCGGCCCAGCGGGCTTGGTGATCTCCGCAAAGGAGGTCAGTCGCACGGGACTCGCGCCGACCAAGTTTCGCGAGGGCTGGGGCCAGCCCGAGGTCGATGCCGTGATCCGTGAGGCCGTGAAGACACTCAAGGACTACGAGGCGCGCTGACCCCCGCCTCTACGATCAAGGCGTGGCCCGATTCCGCACCGTTCACCTCTACCCGTACTCAGGTTGGCCCGAGTGGCCATGGGAGGCCGGGCGAGACGCCGTCGGCCCTTTCGACGACGACCTCCTCGATCGGGATGCCGCAGCACGATCGGCCCGGGCCGTCACCGAAGCGATCTCCCTCCAGCTTCAATCTGCCGGGGTGATCTCGCGACGGGCCAGCTACATGATCAACATCCTCATGAAGCCGGGCGAATCCGATATCGAAGTCGGCGCCGACATCGCCTTCGCTCGGGAGGGCTTCCTCGGCAGGGTCCTGATCTCACGAGGCTTCCACCGGTTGCTCCCGGCGGGACGTGCTGCACTTCTGAGTGAGGTGGTCCATCGCAACCTGGTCCCCTTGGCCGATGCGGAAGGTTGGCGCGAGACACTCGACCAGGCGGTCGAGCGCTTTCGTGAGTCCGGCTACGAGTGTCGGTGGACCAGCCCGTGGAAGGCCGCTCGCGATGGCCGGCACCAGGTGCGTCTTTCGATGCGGATGGCTGATGACGGGTATGGCCGATGGAAGGTCGAGGTCGCCGATCTCACGGGAGCCGTCCTGCGTGCGTCCGCGGAGCTGCCTGGGTGGACGTGGGTCGAGAACTACCAGATCATGGCGAAGGAGATGTGGTTCGACCCCGATGGGCATCTCGTGGTCGGGCGGGGCAGTTCCTTTATCGGCCACATCACCGCAATCGACATCGACACTGGGTCGGTGATCGACGCGAAGTCGAACCATGGCAGTGGCGCACTCTCGCTGAGCTATCCAGGCGAACCGGGCCAGAAGCTCCCGTTGGTTGTCGATGAGGAGATTCCCGTAGTTCGCTTCACCGGTGGATATGGGCCTATGAGCGACAGTGTCATGAACTACCACAACGAGGCCGAACGCCTGACGGAGCAGATCCAAGCTGGTGCGTGGATTGAGTGGTGGCAAGCGGCAGGTGTCGGTGAGGTCGACCTTTCGTTGTGGTACAGCGGAGCTGCGCCGAAGATCTTGCTGCGGCTGGTGGGGGAGCGACTGACGGCGCGAAGATTCCGCCCGCCAGGCTCCATCCCCGAGGATGCCGACGCTGCGATCCGAGCGGCGGGCGCTGATGTCGCGAACCTGATCGCGAAGGTCCGTGCTCGGTTCGACCTCGCGGAGCCGCCGCCGCTGGTGTGAGCCGGTTCGCGGCCCATCGCCCCCGCCTCAGCCCAGGGCCACAATGAACCCCATGAGCACTCGCGGCCCATCACCGATGATGCGATATTCTCACTGAGAATCGGCGTCATCCGCACGATCTGACATGATGCGAGGAGCAGGGCTTGGGAACACTTCGGTACCACGACGAGGAGTTCTCCTTCGATGACCGCGTACTGATGCACCTGCAGATCGTCATCAGCACCAAGCTTCGACGGTCGGAGAATTTCTTCCTCACGTGGAACGTTCCCGCCGGCTCGGGCAGTGGTCGTCACGCGCTGTGGATCGACAACGCCATCCCTCTGCACATCACGTTCTCGGGGTCGCGCACACCGCAGATCAACCGCGAATGGGTCGAGTCGCTGATGCTCTCGTCGGTCAACGGCGGAATCCATCTCACCGATGAGCCCTCGGCCAATCCGGCCGAATGACTGGCGCCGCGGTTTTCTGAAAACCGCTAGACCGGGTGCACCTCGGTGTGGCAGGCCGTGACGAGCTCGAGGCCGCCCGCTCCGTCATCCACGAGCGTTCGCGGGTAGGCGCACAGCATCGTGAACGGAATGCTGTTCTGCACGACGTTCCATTGGTGCTCGAGTTCAAGCGCGGCGGGCACGTTGCCCGACTCCCACAGCAGCGTCACGGCCTGACCGGAGGTGCGGAATCCTCCGTGGTCGGCATAGAGCTTCTGGATGCTCGGCACGATCTCATCGGTGAACGCGCCGTGGTCGAACATGCCATCGGTGATCACCGTCTCAAGCACGTCGTGGGCATTGGCGATGACGAAACTGCCCGCCAGCTCGGCCGCCGCCACCAGCTCGCTGGGCAGCCCTGCTCGGAGCGACTGCTCCATCGCCGGCGTGAGAACGAGGAAGACCGGCTCGCCCTCGTCGATGCCGTCAGCGACGAAACGAACCATCTCACGCAGCCACACCGACTCGTCGTCGTAGAAGAGCACGGAGTGCACGCTGTCGCTTGACGCGAGTCGCGCGCGGTACAGGTCGAAGTCGTGGTCGTCGTGGTCGAATACGGGGACACCTCCGACGGGCGCGACGCTGCTCTCAAGGAGGTCGAAATCGAAGGTCACCCCGGACTCCGCACGCGCTGCCGCAGCGCGCGCGAGCGCCGACGGTGATGGCTCGGCTAGCCACCCGAGGTCGAGATCCAGGTCGATGCCTTGGGCGCTCATCGGGGCCGAGGGCGCGCCAACGAGCCAGTCGATGCCGTCGACCAGGTCGTGCCCTTCGAAGGGGGCCATGGGCAGATCCTTCATTTCTGGCTCGCGATCAGGCTAAGTTGCGTGATGGCATCTTACAGGAGGCACCCGCGGGGCCTTCTGCTGCCGCCCGATGCTGGTACCGATGCGCAGAAGGTTGTTGTCGGGGTCGGCGAGGGCGAACTCCCGCATGCCCCACGGCTTGTCCTCGATGGCACTGATTCGGGCGAGTGAGCCACCCGCTGACCAGCGCGATCGCAGCGCGTCGTGGTCGAGGTCGTCGTAACCCGGGAGTGCGATGTTGGCGAGGATCGCGGCGCGGGCCGCATCCGCGTCTCCGACCACCACGTAGGCCATTCCGGCCATGACGAACGGGTCGAAGTCGTCGGTTGCCGTGATGTCGATCGAGACGTCACCGGCCCGGATGAACGCGTAGGTGCTGTCGTAGACCTCGACCTCGAACCCGATCGCACGGTAGAACGCGGCGGACCGCTCGATGCTCGCGACCGGAAGAATCGGGGTCGCGCGGCCCCGGCTCCATGCGTTCGACATGGGCATCATGGTAGACCGACCAGCTCGGAAGCTATCGTCCTCGCTTCGTGGTCTCAGCCCCTTCGAGGGAGAGGGTGCGGATCGCGCTACGCTCGCCCCATGGCCGTCTACAGCCCACAGAACGAGTGGGTCCGCAACCAGAACGCGCTGTGGCGCGAGCTTGCGGGCGGGACAATCATCGGGTGGTCGGGTGTCGACTTCAGCGTCGGCCAAGACGACGACGAGCCGATCTTCCTGGGGCCCAGCGACGTGTTTCGACAACTCTGGTCTGTTCGGCTTCAACTCGTGGATGGCTCCAGCCTGGCCGTGGCGACCTACCAGAACGACAGCGAATTTGGGCTCAAGATCGACCGAGCTGATGATCCGACGAGTAGCGAGCTCATGGCGATCAACGGGTTGCTTCGGGAGTCCGACCTCTCCGACCTGCCAGTCGGCCCGATCGAGCGGCTCGAGGTGCGTCTAGACAACCGGTCGTGGAGCGACTTCGACCTGATCGAGGTGGTGATCACGATCGGCGGCCGCTCCGTGCTCATCGTCGCTGCTGAGGTCTATCCCGTAGTGGATGGCACTCTGTATGCGTGGGGAGACGAGTCCCTCTTCGTCTTCGCGGATCCCGCCAAAGTCGACCAGCTCACCTGGATGGGATCGCGGCTGTTCATCTCGCGAGAGATCCTGCCCGGCGATAATGGCGGCAACGTCTTCGAGGGTGTTCCTCGAGCCGTCACGCGGATGACCGTCAGGCGTGTGCTCGACGCCACGTTCGCGATCGTGCGCTGGCAGGTTGGCTACGACATCGAAGAGACCCAAGACCTGATGGGGCGAGTCTTGGATGCCTTGGATCATTATCAGTTCGGTGCGCACCCGCCACGAACGGTGCTGACAGCGAAGGAACTTCGCAGCGTCGCTCTGCGCCCCACCAAACTCCGCAAGGGCTTCGCCCAGCCGGAAGTTGACGCGATGATCCGGGAGGTCGCGGCCACCCTTGAAGAGTGGGAGCGCAGCTGATGGGGCGCACGGAAGCCCACGACTTCGTCTCCGCCACTGCCGACATCCGCGGCGACTACCGCTACCGTCTCACTCGCGTCTGGGATCCGGAGCTTCCGACGATCACGTTCGTACTCCTCAACCCGAGCACCGCGGACGCCGAGCACCTCGACCCGACCCTGCGCCGCTGCGTCGGCTTCGCCAAGCGCGACGGGTTCGGCGGCATGGTCATCCTCAACCTCTACGCGTTCCGCAGCCCGAGCCCCAAGGTGATGCGAGCGGCGGCCGACCCTGTCGGTCCCGACAATGACCGCGTGCTCGCGAGCGCGACCGGGGTCGTCGTCGCCGGGTGGGGCATCAACGCGGATGCGGCGCGCGTGGCTGACGCGGTCGCGCTGCTGCCCCCGTTGCAAGCGCTGGGCGTGACGAAGCGCGGGCACCCGCGGCATCCGCTGTATGTGCGGGGCGATGCCGTCAGGACCGAGTGGATCCCGTCAACGGCTCAGTAGACAGCCCTCACCGCCCCGTGCGCGCCGCCAGCAGCCGACGCTCGGCCTCGTTCGCGGTCAGCTCGAGCGCGTGCAGATCGGCGGCGAGTGCCTCGTCGTCGCGGCCCAGCCGACGCAGAAGGTGGGCGCGCACGGCGTGCCAGAGGTGGGCGCGCGAGAGCTCGCCGGCGAGGGCATCCACCTCGGTGAGGGCGACGTCGGGCGCCCCGACTTGGTCCAGAGCGACGGCGCGGTTGAGGCGCACGACGGAGGAGGTGTCGTAGCCGAGCAGCAGGTCGTAAAGCACGAGCACCTGCGGCCAGTCCGTCGTGGCGGCGGTGGCGGCATCCGCATGGCAGGCGGCGATGGCGGCGTGCAGTTGCCAGCGTCCGGGGCGGCGTAGTCGCGCGGCGCGCTCGAGCTCGGTGTGGGCGCGGGCGATGAGGTCGGCGTCCCAGCGGGACCGGTCCTGGTCCGCCAGCAGCACGAGCTCGCCGTCCACCGACCGTGCCGACTCCCGGGCCCGGTGGAACAGCAGCAGCGCGAGCAGGCCGTGGGCCTCGGGCTCGCGGGGCAGGGCGGCGGCGACGACGCCCGCGAGCCAGATCGCGTCGTCGGCGAGGTCACGGTCCGCGGCGGCGTCACCGCCGGCGACGAGGTGGGCCTCGGTGTACATGACCGACACGATCGTGAGCACGATGTCGAGGCGAGCGGCCCGGTCATCCGCATCGGGGATGCGCAGCGGGATGCCCGTCGCCCCGATCTTGCGCTTGGCGCGCACGATGCGCTGTGCGGTTGCGGGCTCGGCGCTGAACGTGGCGCGCGCGATCTGCGCCGTGGTGAGGCCGCAGACGGCGCGCAGGGTGAGCGCGAGTTGAGCCTCGGGCGCGAGGGCAGGGTGGCAGCAGCCGAAGAGCAGCGCGAGCCGGTCGTCGAGCTCGCCCGACGGCTCTGGGGCCAACTCGCTGTCGGGCCCCAGCTCGGCCAGCTTCTCGCGATACCGCTTCTCGCGGCGCAGGCGATCGAGGGCATTGTGGCGCGCGGCCTGAGTGAGCCATCCGCCCGGGTTCGGCGGGATGCCGCGCGTGCGCCACTCGCGCAGTGCCTCCACGACCGCCTCGGCCACGGCCTCCTCGGCGATGTCGAGACTGCCGAGCGACCGGGCCAGCGCGCCCACGATGCGTCCGGCCTGCTCGCGCACGACGTGGGAGAGGAGCAGATCGGATGCCGCAGCCTCGCCCCGCGACGCGCTCGCGTCGTCCGGGCGGGCCGCGGCGTCCGACTCGCTCACTCCGGGGACTGGCCGCTGATGACCAAGATCGGGCGGATCTCCACACCCCAGCCGGGCAGCTCGAGGAACGGCCAGGTGCGCACGAGCGCGACCGCGGCATCCATGTCGGGCACGTCGATCACGCTGAAGCCGCCGACGACCTCCTTGGCCTCGGAGAACGGGCCGTCGACGAGCACGGTGCCGCCCTCGCTGTGCTTCACCGTCGTGGCCGTCTCGACGGGCTGCAGCTGGGCGCCGCCGTCGGCGATCTGCGGCGCGTTGTCGGCGTACCACTGGTAGGCGCGCCCGTAGAGCTCCTGCATGCGCTCGGCCGGCACTTGCGCGTCGAGCTGGGGGTCGAAGGTGAACATGATGACGTACTTCACGGCGGTGTCCTTTCGTCTGTCAAACCGTTTCACCCCTCTAGCGAACGGACAAGCCCGTTTTCGACAGCGGGCCGAACTTTTCTGGTGGATGCCGTCAGAACGGGTTCGTCGACGGGTCCACCACGAGGCGCACCTCCACGCTGCCGCCCGGGGCGGGGCAGTGCTTGGCGATCTCGACGGCGTGATCGAGGTCGCGCGCCTCGATCACGTAGTAGCCGTTGAGGGTCAGCTTCGACTTGGCCGGGCCCTCGGTGACCGTAGTGCCGTTCGTGATCGTGGTGATCGCGGGCGCGAGCGCCTCCCCGCCGGCGAGTGACCCACCGAGCTCGAAGACCTTCTCGCGGAACGTGCCGTGCGCCTCGACCACCGCGGCCCACATCTCCGGGGTCGCGTCGATGTAGTTCGACTGGTCGTCGTGGATGAGGATGGCGTACTTGGACATGGGGGGGGGCTCCTTCGCTGGATGCGGGGCCGGCTTGTCCGGCTCCGTCAGTAACAGCAGCGAATGGATTGGCCCGGGATCGACAGGCTGGGGGCAGATTCCGTCCGGCGACGTCAGCGGCCAACTCACGCTGCCGACGATCACGCGGATCGGGCGCGAGCAGATCGAACAGCTAGGGACCCTTGACATGGTCAAACCCGCAGAGGTAGCTTAACGAACGTACGTTAAGGCAGTGACGCCGACCAAAGCGAAAGGAAGAACCACAGTGGTCAACATCGACTGGGCGCGGGTTACCGATGGGCTTGAGCGCTCTCGACACCGGATGATCTGGAAGCCGTATGGGGCTCCAGAGATCTTGTCTCTCGAGCACACGGCATTCCACGACGGAGTCGTGTCGGAGCCGTGGGACATCCCTGAACCGATGATCGTGTCCGTTGCGATCACGGGTGCCTTCTTCCGCAAGGACCAGAACCCCAACCAGCCAATAACCCCGGACGAGATCCTCGCCTCCGCCCGAGAGGTCGCGTTGGCGGGCGCCAGCAGCATCCACATCCACGTGCGGGACGATGAGGGCTACAACGTTCTCTCGCCCAAGCGATTCAACGACGTGATCGCCCCCTTGCACGAGGAGTTCCCGGAGATGGCGATCGACGGATGCATGGTGCCGGCACTGACGGGCGAGGGGGAGAAGATGATCAGCGTCCTGGACACGGGACTGCTCGACGCGGCACCCGTGAACACAACGGCGACCTACATCGGCGACTCCCTCTTCGTGAAGCCCATCCCGGTCATCATGGAGAAGGCGAGACTGATCGTCGAGCGCGGGGGGACCCCGGAGCTTGCGGTCTACACCGACGCCGATGTCTCGATCGCGCATCGGTACCTGATTGCGAGCGGGCTCGTCAGCACGCCTGCGAAGTGGGTCGTGCTCCCGGGCCTCCCGGGGGGAAGCCCGATCGACAACACTCGCCAGATGATCGAGGGCTTGACCCGCATTATCAACGCGATCCGTGACATCGATCCGGAGGGTGTGATCATCGTCTGCACCGCCGGGCGTGGCGCGATGCACATGGCGACTCTCGCAGCGCTGATGGGAGTGCACATCCGGGTGGGGATGGAAGACACGTACTTCAAGTGGCCGCACCGCGCCGACCGTCTGCAGTCGAATCTTGAGGCCTTCGAACTGGGCAAGAAGATCGCCGAGGTCGTCGGCCGCCGAGTCGCCACGCCCGCAGAGGCGCGAGCGATCATGGGTCTACCTAAGACTCACGGCTTCAACGGAGATTCGGAATCTCTGATCGCGCTCGGGTGAGAGACCTGACCCTCGCCGCGTGACGAGTGGGATCGCTGAGGGGCGATCCCACTCCCACGAAACACGACATACCGAAGGAGTTACTCGAATGACAGAACAACAGGTTGCCTTCGTCACGGGGGCAGCGAGCGGAATCGGGAGGCGCGTTGCCCTGCGCGCGGCATCGAGTGGATTCGATGTTCTCGCGGTCGACATCGACGCCGAAGGATTGCGTTCACTCGAACCCGAGATCGCGGCCACCGGCAGGTCGGTGGTCCCGGTCGTCGCCGACGTGGCAGATTCCGGTGCGATCGAAGCGGCCGCCCAGAGGGCGCTCCGCGAGCTGGGCGGAATCAACCTGGTCGTCGCGGCCGCCGGCATCGACGTCTTGGGCACAGTTCAGGATCTCGATGTGGCGTCCTGGCAGCGCTCGCTCGACGTGACGCTCACGGGAACATTCAACACCGCACACGCGACCATCGCGTCGCTGATCGAGAGCCGTGGGTCGTTCGTTGCGATCTCCTCGGACGCCGGCACGACGGGTGCCCAAGGGTACGCCGCCTACGTCGCGGCGAAGCACGGGGTCGTCGGACTGGTTCGCTGCATGGCTCTGGATCACGGTCCCGTCGGCGTCCGCAGCAACGTAATCTGCCCTGGTTTCGTGGACACGCCCATGGCACGGCGACTCTTTGCCGACTCGCCCGAGGGCACCGAGGAGTTCTACCGGAGCACAGTGCCCCTCGGACGTTTCGCGACCACCGACGACGTGGCGGATGTCGTGCTGCATCTTGCTGCGTCCGGCTACGCCAACGGGATGGTCTACGCCCTCGATGGGGGAGCGACCGCAGGGTACTTCACCCCGGAGGGTGCGGTCTGAACAAGGCCTTCGAGAGCGCGGATTCGGAGTTTCTCATCGCACTCGGGTGAGATACTTGACGCCAGGTTGTTGCGGCACAGCCGCCAGATTCGGGGTGACACGTGAAGAGTGGGATCGCTGATTCGCGATCCCACTCCCACGTCCGGTTGTCGCCACACTTCGACGGCGTGACCGCCGAGAGCATCCGTCTGGCCCTCAGCCGGCTCGAGATGATCGATCCGGACGTCGGGGAACGGCGGTCCGACACCCGCGAGCGGATTCTAGGAGCCGCACTTCGACTCTTCGCATCGGCAGGGTTTCTCGGCACTTCCATCCGCGAGATTGCGCACGAGGTTGGGATCAAACCGCCTGGCGTGTATTCGCACTTCGAATCCAAGGAGGCGATCCTCGCCGCCGCGGTAGCCCGAGCCCTCGCCGATTCACTGAGATTCGTCGTGGAGCCCGACGACTCCATCAACGATGCTGACGAGGTCGAGTTCCTCGTCAGGAAGCACGTGCGCTTCCAGATCGCGAACGCGGCGATCGCGATGCCTAGCGAGACCCTTCTCGCCAACGTCAGGATCCTCCAAGAACTGGATCGCCATCACCTTGATGCCCTGCAAGACGCCGAGCGACTCTACGTCGGCCTTTTCGAAACGGCTATCGCTCGCTTCGTCGGCCCTGGAGCGGAGAACCCGCGCACCCTCGCTCACGTGATCATCACCATGTGCGATGGCGTCAACCGTTGGTACCGACCGGGAGGACGGATGGACGTCACCGAGGTCGAGCTGTACATCTGGAAGCTAGCGCGAGCCGCCCTCCGAGCCTGACTGAGCCGCTACTTCGTTCCTCGGTCGTAGATCACGTAGAACTTGCTCAGCAACTCGTGAATCTCCCAGCTGCCGACCCAACCGATCGGAAAGGCAGCGACGTCGCCGGGTCCCAGGCGAACAGCCTCTCCGCCCGCTTCGGTCACGGTCATCGAGCCGGAGAGGATGTGCACGACCTCACCACGCTCAGCGAAGTTCCAGTCCGAGGTTCCCGGCTCACAGCGCCAGAATCC
>CALRZA010000035.1:0-10446 GCA_943372535.1 Auritidibacter sp. Marseille-P8566 | reverse complement strand
GAGCCACGGGATCACCTCGCTGAGGCGGTCGTAGTCCTCGCGCAGCGTCGTGGCGAAGCCCGAGAACTCCTGGCCGAGCGTCATCGGCACGGCATCCTGCATCTGGGTGCGGCCGATCTTGAGGATGTTGGCGAACTCGCGGCCCTTCGCGGCGAACGACTCGGTGAGCAAGCGGTGCTCCGCAAGGAGGCGCTGCACCCCGAAGACCATCGCGAGCTTGATGGCCGTCGGGTAGACGTCGTTGGTCGACTGGCTGCGGTTGACGTCGTCGATCGGGCTCAGGCGCGCGTAGTCGCCCTTGGTCGACCCCAGCAGCTCGAGAGCCCGGTTGGCGATGATCTCGTTGGCGTTCATGTTGGTCGAGGTGCCGGCCCCGCCCTGGATGACCCCGACGCAGAACTGCTCGCGCAGGGCTCCCCCGGCGATCTCCTCACAGGCCGCCTCGATCGCGGCGGCCTTGTCGGCATCGAGCACGCCGAGCTCGAGGTTGGCGCGGGCGGCGGCCTGCTTGACGCGGGCGAGGGCGCGGATGAGGTCGGGGTAGTTGTAGATCGCCCGGCGGGTGATCGGGAAGTTGCCCAGCGCTCGCGCGGTGTGGATGCCCCAGTAAGCCTCCGCGGGCACCGGCATTGTGCCGAGGGAGTCCTTCTCGATCCGCGTGGGAATCGTGCCGTCGAGTGCGGCCTGATAGGCGGTTCGTGAGGCGCTGCCGTCCGCGAGGGGTTGCGTGGGGGCGGCGAGGATGTGGCCGGGCGCTTGTGGCGTGGTTGTCATCGACGATCTCCTTTGATCTGCGACCACCACTCTACGTCCGTTCTCCCAGCCCGAGGTTGTTATCGTCGGGTGGTGCGCCTGACTCCTCCTGCCCTCGCCGCCGGCCTGCTGATCGCCCTCTCGCTCGCCGCGTGCACGGCCTCGCCGCCGCCCGCCTCCACCCCGTCGGCGGCCCCCAGCGACGCCGGAACCCCACCCGTGTCCCCGGGCAGCTCGGGCATCCTGCCCACGTGCGACGCGATCGCGCCGCTCGTCGTGGCTCTGACCCCGGGCCTCGTCTTCGACGCGGACGTCTCGCTCGCACAGACGGCGCCAGAGGCCTACGACCAGAGCGTGTGTGTCTGGGTCAGCGCCGATGGCGCGAGCCAGGTCGCGGTCTCGGTCGCGGCCATCCCGTTTCTCGAGACCGAGCTCGACGCGTACGGCACCCTGCCCAATGCGATCGCCGACGACCGGCTCGCGCTCCATGGCGCCGTGCTCCAGACGCTGCGCGCCGACGATCCCGCCGACGGCCACCTCGACGGGCCGCTCTACCTCTTCGACCTCGAGTACTCCGTGACGATCCAGGGTGCGACGACCGCCGGAACCGTCGCGAGCGCCCTCCCCCAGCTCACGATGGCGAGCACGGTGGATGCCGCCTTCGCGGTGCGCGAACTCGTGCGCTGAGTCAGCGCCCGCCTCCGCCTCCGCCGCCTCCGCCGCCCCCGGAGAAGCCGCCACCGCTCGATCCGCTCGAGAAGCTCGACCCGCCCGACGACGACCACGAGCTCGAGCCGCCGCTCGATGACGTGACGATCGGACGCACCGACGAGGTCGTCGACGTCGTGAAGCTGCGCAGCATGGCGCGGTCGAAGGTGCCGTCGAGCCACTCGGGCGCGGCGTCGCCTTGCGCGCGCAACTGCTCGACCCACTGATCCTCGACGCCCCAGAGCACCGCGTAGCCGAGCAGTCGCTCATTGAGCTTGACGACCGCATCGCGATCGGTCACGTCGACGCGCAGGGCGCCCTCGGGCGACTGGAGCATGCGCATCCGCTCCTCCTCGGCGACGGTGAGGTAGTCGCGCAGGCCGAGGAGGTGCTCCTTGACGAGCGCGCCCTTCGAGGTCAGGCGGTTCGGGGCCGACAGGATGATCGGCACGATGACGGCGATCGCGATGCACCAGAACGCGAATCCGCCGATCTCGTCGAAGACGTCGACGAACGCGGCCCAGATCCCCAGCGGGATGTAGGCGAGCACGAGCCAGAGCGCGATGCGTCGCAGCCATCCGGCGACCCGCTGTGACGGCTTCGCCCGATAGCCGGCGGAGAGCGCGTAGCTCGTGGTCGACGCCGTGAAGCCGTAGAGTGCCGCCCCCTTACCCGCGTCAAGCTGGCCGGGGACCACCTCGGCGCCGGGCTCGAGATCAGTGCCGAAGAGCGCCACGAGCACGGCCCGCTCCCGCCCGGTCACGCCCGCGGCGTCCGAGCCGTCGACGAGTCGCACGGCGTACTTGGTGGTGTCCTCCCCCACCGAGACCCCGGGGCGTCGATCGACGATGCGCACGATGCCGCGCACCGCGAAATCGACGAGCAGGGCCGGGATGCCACGGGTCGTCTTTCCGAGGATCTGCGCGTCGAGCAGCAGGTCGGTGCCCTCGGGCGGCTCGTACTGGGCGATGATCGTGCCGCGGCCGCGGGCATCCCGCCAGAAGAGCACACGCACGGCGAGCGCGATCAGGGCGACGAGCCCCTGCAGGGCGAGCAGGAGCTTCGGCGCCACTTGGGCGAACCACGTGTCGCGCGGCAGGGTCGGTTGCACGACCGTTCCGCCCTCGAAGCCGATCGCCACCGTCAGGGTGTTGTACCCGCCGACCTCGGTGACCTCGACGCGGTAGCCGTCATCGGTGCGCTCGAGCTCGCACTCGCCCTCGTCGCCGTAGTAACCGAGGTAGCAGGCGGCGCTGCCGGTGAGGGCATCCGCGAGCCGGTCGCTGAGGATCACGTCGGCGCTCACGGTGCCGAAGGTCTGCGGCCACCCGGTGCCGTTGATGTCCCAGTAGAACTCGTCGCCCCCGGAGTCGGAGAAGAAGCGGATCGTGTCGCGCATCGTGTACTCGAGCACGTACGTCGTGCGCCCGTAGACGAACTCATCGGTACCGAGAGCGAACTCGGCGAAGCCCTCGTAGTCGTTGCGCTCCCAGTAGACGGGGTCGCCGTTCTCGTCGGTGACGGAGAGCATCGTGAGGTCGAGGGCGACTTCGCCGTCGCGCAACGGGATCGCCCGGATGATGCCGCGGTTCTGGTCGAAGTCGGGGAACACCGCGACGATCGTCTCCACGACGCGGGTCGTGGCCCGACCCTCGGCGTCGATGTCGAGGTGGTACTCGCCGCGGAACGACTCGAACGAGAAGTCGCTGACGTCGGCCGAGAGGGCCACCGCAGCACCGGGCACGCCGACGACGAACCCGGCGGCGACCACCAGGGCGATCAGGGAACGACGGGCTCGGCGCATCACGAGGCCACCCTACAACCGTGCCCCCGCCGACGCGCTCGCTAAGCTGGGGCCGCCATGCTCCGCGTCTCCGTCGTGATCCCGTCGCTCAACGATGCGGTCATGCTGCGCGCCTGCCTCGAGGCCCTCGCCGCTCAGACCCGCCCGGCCGACGAGATCGTCGTCGTCGACAACGGCAGCACCGACGACACGGCCCGGGTCGCCCGGGATGCCGGTGCCCGCGTCATCGACGAACCCCAGCGCGGGATCTTCCCCGCGACCGCCGCGGGCTTCGATGCCGCGACCGGTGATGTCTTCGCCCGTCTGGATGCCGACTCGGTGCCCCCAGCCGACTGGATCGAGAGGCTCGTCACCGCTTTCGAGGCCGACCCGAGCCTCGACGCGCTCAGCGGTCCGGGGAGCTTCTACGGGGGCAGTCGTGCGGTGCACTGGGTGGCCGAGAACCTCTACATCGGCGGGTACATCTGGTTCGTCTCGCTGTTGCTGGGCCACGATCCGCTGTTCGGCTCGAACCTCGGGCTGCGCGCGACGGCCTGGACCCGGCTGCGCGAGACGGTGCACCGCGATCGGCGCGAGATCCACGACGATCTCGACCTCAGCATCAACCTGCACCCCGACATGCACGCCCGCTTCGACCGATCGCTGCGGGTCGGCGTCTCAGCGCGACCGTTCGCCTCGTTCTCCGGTCTGCACCGACGGGTGGTGTGGGCGTTCGCCACGATCGAGCTCAACCGACGCGAGACGCCGTACCGTCACCGTCGCCGCGAGCGACGGCGGGTTCAGCGGGGCGCGACCTCCGCGTAGAGCGCGAGCAGGTCATCCACGAGCTGGTGGGGGGCGGTCTCGCAGGGGCTGTGACCGGTGCGGTAGACCGCCAGTCGCGCGTCGATGCTCTCGGCGAACTGCGCGTGCAGGACGCTCGGCCAGAGGTCGTGTTCGCCGACCGCCACGAGCTTGGGGATCGGAGTCTCGCGAATGTCGGTGCGCAGATCGGGCGACTTCTTCATCAACGCGATGATGTCGGCGACCGCCGCGCGGCGCGTGAGGGCGAACCGGGCGCGAACGAAGGCGAGGCGACCCGGCGGCACCTTCGTGAAGTTGCGCTTGACCCCCCAGATCATCAGTGCGGCCCCGATCGATCCGGTGGTGAAGTGCGAGATCGGACCGATGCGCTTGACGCCGCGGAAGCCCTGCCCCGGCTCGGGCGGGCAGCTGAGCAGCGTGAGGCTTGCGTCGAGGTCCGGGCGCACGGTGCAGGCGAGTTGCGCGACGGTGCCGGCGAAGCTGTAGCCGAGCACGTGCACCGGAGCGCTGCCGAGTTCGAGCACGTGGATGAGGTCCTCGACGAACAGGGAGTGGTCGTACGACCGCCGTGGGGGAACGAGGTTCTCGGGCCCGGCCGCGTGCGACTCGTACTGGCCCGCCATGTCGTAGGTCTCGGCGCGGTAGCCAGCCGCGGCGAGCAGCGGCAGCATGAGCGAGAAGTCCTCCTTGGAGCCCGTGACCCCGGGGACGAGCACGACGCGCGGAGCGGACGGGTCGCCCTGCGCGACCATGGCGAGACGGCCGCTGGGCGCGTCGTACCAGCCGCGTTCGGCGCCGTCGGGAGGGATGGTCCAGTCGAGATCCGGCAGGGACTCGTCGAGGGCGATCGACTGCTCCCGTGTTCTGCGCGGTCCCGATTCGTTCACGCGAAGCACCCTACCGCGACACCGGATCAGACGGGAACGACTCCGTCGGAGGTCACGTGCGCGACGAAGCGCTGCAACCGCTCGTAGACGGGCGGCGATCCGGGATGCCGAGCATCCTGCTGCCAGGTGTGCAAGGCGTCCTCGTCGATGTGCAGTTCGCAGGCCACGCCGTTGTCGGTCAGGGCCTGCACGAAGTTGAGCGTGGCCCGGTAGAACGGGTCGGGGCGCGACGTCGTTGCGAGCACCGGCGGGTAGCTCGGCGTCACCCACTCGATCGGCGACAGGTAGCGCGACGCCGCCCGCAGGTCGGTGCCCTTGCCTCCGCGCGGCAGCAGCATGCGGACGAACCCCATGCTGAGGATGAACCCGCGCTCGAACAGCACAGAGAAGTCGGCGGCGCTGCAGTGCTGCACCACCCCGCGCACGCGACCCGAGGGGCGGATGCCGTAGTGCTCGGCCAGCTCCGGCGACTCCTGCGCCGCGGCGAGCAGGGCCGAGAGCTGCCCTCCGGCGGAGTCCCCGCCGAGCACGAGACGGTCGGGATCGCCACCGAAGGCCGCGATGTTGGCATGGATCCAGTCGAGCACGGCCGAGGCATCCTGCATCATGTGCTGCATGCGATGCCGCGGCGCGGTGCGGTAATTGGCGTTGACGACGATCATGCCCTCGCGGGCCTGGGTGGCGCAGTAGGTGACGAGCGACGCCTTGTCGCCCGAGGTCCATCCGCCGCCGTGGAAGTACACGTAGACGGGCAGGGGGCCGACGATGTCGCGGGGCACCATCACATCGAGGCGCTGCTGCCGGGTCGCCTCGGGCACGTAGTCGATGTCGAGCGCGGTGTCGACGTCGGTCACCGGGACCGCGTTGAAGCGCACCCGCTCGCGAGGCTCGAGATGCGCCATCAGCGCGCGCCACACCCAGACGGGAACGCGCTTGAAGGCGGGTTGGCGAACGGCCATGACCCCACGGTACGACGACATTCCGTGACCGTGCTGGGAGCGCGACCACGGTGTTCGTCGCGCGAACATGTCAAGCGCTTGCAGTTCCCTTGACCGCAGGGCCTCCCGCATGCCTAGGCTGAGCAATGATCTCCCCGCCGGAGCAGCCGGGCCCGCTCCCCCTCGACCGCGTCGCCGCCTGGATGGCGCGGCAACGGTGGTACGCGAACAAGGGAGCCACCCCGCCGCTCGAGGAGCTCGGGCGGGTCGGGCTCGACACTCCGGAGGCGGGAGTCGCGGTCGTCATCCACCTCCTGCTCGACCGCACTCCGGGCTCCAGCGCGCTCTACCAGGTGCCCCTGAGCTACCGCCGCGAGGGCCTGGCCGGCACGCCCGACGCCGCGGTGCTCGGCGCCTGGGACGGCTGGACGGTCGTGGATGCCCCCGCCGACCCGGCCTACACCGCCAGTCTCATGAGCATGCTGCGCACCGCCGCCGAAGGCCGCGGCGACGGAGTGACCGCGCGGGCGGTGCGCTCGGCCGCGGACACGGGCTGGGTCGCCGACGAGCTCATCTCGCGCGTGCTCACGACCGAGCAGTCGAACACCTCGATCATCTACGAGTCGGCGGCCCGCTCGGGCGACCCGGTGATCGCGAAGATCTTCCGCACCCTGCACGACGGCGCCAACCCCGACGTCGAACTCTCGGCCGTGCTCGCGGATGCCGGATCGAACGCCGTGCCCCGTGCCGTCGGTCACATCGTCGCGGACTGGCCCGACAGCGGCCGTCCCGACGGGCGCGCGCGGGGTCACCTCGCGGTGGCGCAGGAGTTCCTGACCGGCGCCGTGGAGGGCTGGGAGGTGGCTCTGGCCGCCGTGCGGGAGGGCAGCGAGTTCGCGACCGAGGCGCGGGCGCTCGGGATCGCGACCGCCGGCATCCACGGCACGCTGGCGTCGCTGCTGCCGGTGCGCCCGATGACCGACGACGACATCGCCTCGACCGCCCGGCGTATGCGCGCGCGACTGGCCGCGGCCGTCGCGGCGGTTCCGGCGCTCGCGGCTCACGCCGGCGCGCTCGACGCAGTGATCGAGCGCAGTCGCGAGGCGGTCTGGCCCGATCTGCAGCGCATCCACGGCGATCTGCACCTCGGTCAGGTGCTGCAGGTGCCCGAGCGCGGCTGGGTGTTCGTCGACTTCGAGGGCGAGCCGATGCGCTCGATGCGCGAGCGCACGCGCCGGGACTCCCCGCTGCGCGACGTCGCGGGCATGCTGCGGTCGTTCGACTACGCAGCGGGCTCGGTCGCGATGGGGACGGGTCTCGCGCACGCGACCGACTGGGTCGACGAGGCCCGCGCCGCGTTCACCGAGGGCTACAGCGCCGCCTCCGGCCGCGATCTCACGGCCGATCGCGCGCTCGTCGACGCGTTCGAGATCGACAAGGCGCTCTACGAGATCGTCTACGAGGTGCGCAACCGACCGGCGTGGCTGCCGATCCCCGTCGCGGCGATCGAGCGGCTCGCGGCGCGCGCCCGAGTCTGACCGGGACTCGCCGCGAGCGCCTGCCGGCGCTTAGTCCTCGTCGAGCTCGGCGAGCGCGTCGCGCAGCAGACTCGAGAGGGCCTCGAGCTGGATGTTGCTCTCCGCCGCGACCTCCTCGTCCGACCCGTCGAGAGCGCGAGCCGCGAGACCGGCCTTGCTGCCGATGAGCTCGGCGATGCGCGCGTCGATCGTGTGGGCCGCGATGATGCGCCATGCCGTGACGGGCAGCTCCTGACCGATGCGGTGCACGCGGTCGATCGCCTGGGTCTGCTCGGCGTTGGTCCAGCTCAGCTCCGCGAGCACGACGTTCGACGCGGCCTGCAGGTTGAGACCGACGCCGGCCGCCGTGAGGCTCGCGACGACGACGGAGACGTCGCGGTCGCTGTCGAACCGGTCGATCGCGTCCTGCCGGGCCTTGGCCGACTGGTCGCCGCGGATCGAGACCGAGGTCAGGCCGACCTTGGCGAAGTGCTCCTCGGCCGCGTCCATCACGTCGATGTGCTTGGCGAAGAACACGACCTTGCCCACCGACCGGGCGAGCTGCGCGGTGTAGTCCGCGGCCAGCAGGGCCTTGGCCTGGCCGATGCGGCGCACCATCGTGAAGACGTTCTCGCCGGTGTTGGCGCCCTTCGACTCCTCGAGCTCGGCGTGCGCGACGACGCGGATGAGGTCGTCAGTGCTCGCGTCGGGCTTGATCGCGCGCACGCGACGGAAGCGGTCGAGCAGGCGCGCGGTGAGGGCGGCCTCGGCGGCGCGGATCGAGCGGCCGTATTCGTCGTCGAGCTCGACGGGGATGTCGGCGATGCGACGGGCGGGGATGTCGGCGGCGACATCCACCTTCTTGCGTCGCACGATGCCCATCTCGACGACCGCACGACGCGCCTCGGCGAAGAAGCCCGGATCGGCCGGCGTGAGACCGGTGTCTTCGAGCTTGTCCATGAGCGGGGCGAGCGGCTTCTTGTCGTCGATCCAGCCGAGGAACTGCCAGATGGCGCGGAAGTCCTCGATCGAGTTGATGAGCGGCGTGCCGGTGAGCGCCATCATGAGCGCCCGCGGGTAAGTGGCGCGGATGCTGCGCGAGAGCGCGAGCACGTGCTTGCTGCGCTCCGACTTGAGGTTCTTGATGAAGTGCGCCTCGTCGACGACCATGCCCTTGAAGCCGAAGCGGCCGAGCCAGCCGACGTGGCGATCGAGGATCTCGTAGTTGACGATCACGACATCGCTGAACGCGTCGACGTCGTGGCCGTCGCCGTGCACGACGGTGGCGGTGCGGCCGGGGGTCCACAGCTCGACCTCGCGGGCCCAGTTGGTCTTGACGACGTTGGGCACCACCACGAGAAGCGGATACGAGTTGGATGCCGCCGCGGCCAGCAGCGACTGCGCCGTCTTGCCCAGCCCGGGCTCGTCGGCGAGCAGGAACGTGCGGTGACCGCTCTTGACCTCCTCGACGAAGCGCGCCTGGTGCCGCATGAGCTCGCGGTCACCCGCGGCGCGCAGCGACCCCGCCTCGGGGAGGTCCATCGTGGCCGCTCCCCCGCCGGAACCGTACTCGAAGGCGCGGAACAGCGGCTCGATGAGCTCCCAGCTGCCGAGCCGGTTGGCCGTCTGCGGGCGCGCCGCGACGGCGCTGAAGTCGGGGGCGAGGAACGGGTTGGCCATCTGCATCTGGCGCACCGACGCGGGCACGACCTGCTTCTCGACCTGCTTGTCGACGGGCTTGGGCTCCGTGGTGATGATGAGCTCGTCGGGGCTCAGCTCGACCCCGGCGGCCAGGAGCAGGTCGCGGCGCAACGCCTTCGCGGCGGCGGTCACGGGAGCGTCATCCGCAAGCATGGCGATGAGGCTCGTGTCGCGCGCGGCGGTCTTCGCGAGGATGCCCGCGAGACCGTCAAGGCGCTTCTGCTCGTTCGACCGCTCGGACTCGGTGAGCGCGGGGTCGGTCTTGACGCGAGCGCGCTCCTCACGCAGCAGCAGGGCGGCGACCTGGAACCGGGCGCGGTTCGCGGGCTTGAGCGGTCCCTTCTGCACGGCGGTCTCGACCTCGCGAGCGGCGCGGGCGAGCACGGGGATGACGCCCACGTCATCCCCCGGGCGCACCCGGCGGCGAGTGGTCGAGGCGGAGGAGCGCTGACCCGAGGATCGCTGGCGCTTCTGTCTCTGGCCCGGCTCTGGTTGTCCGGTAGATGCCACGTGGTCTCCTAGCGCCGAACGGAGTCATCCGACGCACTGCTGTGTGAAGTCATCGAGTGGGGCCACCGGATGACGGCGCCGGCTGAAGGAACTCAGCACCAGAGTGATCCAGACCCAACCGCGAGGCGGTTGGTGGGCTCTGTGAAAGCGTTGCGCTCAGTGTACGCCGAAACTGATCTCGCTGAAGAACTAAGCGCGACTGGTTGACTCCGGCACTCGGATGAGCACCCCCGCAGCGATGAAGATCAGCGAGGCGACGTACTGCAGCCCCAGCCAGAGCGCCGGCTGGCCGACCTCGATCGGGAACACCGGGTTCCACAGAACCGCGATCGGGGCCAGGCCGATCAGCCACCACCACTGGCGCGCCTGCCAGGCGAAGACCGCGACGATGAGGGCGAAGATGCTCACGATGTAACGGATGACCGTGAAGCCGTCCCCGTCGATCAGCGCGACCCCGATCAGCAGGGCGATCACGGCGATGATCGCCGGGATGAGCGCGGTGCGGCGGGATCGGGTCGGGTAGCGGTCACTCACCCTGCGAGCCTATCCGGGCCCCCGCCCAGCCAGTACGCTGTGCCTCGAAACGACGGCGCACGGAGGGACGACCCATGGGATTCTTCGACGAACTCGCGGAGGGCTTCAACGACCTGATGGGAGGCGCCGACTCGACCCTGCTCGCCACCGGCCTTCTGGGTCGTGGCGAGATCACCGGCATCCAGCTCTCGAACACGACGATGTCGGTCATGAACGGGCTCGAGGAGCGCATCTGCACCTTCACCCTGCGGGTCATGCTCGACGGCGAGCAGCCCTACGAGGCGACGACG
>CALRZA010000034.1:0-10528 GCA_943372535.1 Auritidibacter sp. Marseille-P8566 | reverse complement strand
ACCCCGGTGTTCGACGGCGCCCATGAGGCCGATATCGAGTTGCAGCTGGAGAAGGCGGGGCTCAATCCCTCCGGCCAGTCCACGCTCTATGACGGCCGTACCGGAGAGCCCTTCGATCGTAAGGTGACTGTCGGCTACATCTACATGCTGAAGCTCCACCATCTGGTGGACGACAAGATCCATGCGCGGTCCATCGGGCCTTACTCGCTGGTCACGCAGCAGCCCCTGGGCGGCAAGGCGCAGTTCGGCGGGCAGCGGTTCGGCGAAATGGAAGTGTGGGCGCTGGAAGCCTATGGCGCGGCCTACACGCTGCAGGAAATGCTGACCGTGAAGTCCGATGACGTCGCGGGCCGCACCAAGGTCTACGAGTCCATCGTGCGCGGCGAAGACACCTTCGAAAGCGGTATCCCGGAAAGCTTCAACGTGCTGGTGAAGGAAATGCGGTCGCTCGGCCTCAATGTCGAGTTGCTCAATTCCAAGACCGGCAAGCAGACCAATCCGGGCACACGCGAAAATCTTCCCGCAGCCGAGTGAGGCTGTGACTTCGGGAGCCGCGGGCGATGTCGCCCGCGCTCCTGCCGGTATGTTCTGAACTTTCCGGCCGGGGCCCCCAAGCGGCATGGGGGCCGATCCGGCCGCGCCGAAGGAGACGGCCATGAATCAAGAGGTGATGAATCTCTTCAATCCGGCGACCCCGGCTCCGACGTTCGATCAGATCAAGATCTCGATCGCGAGCCCGGACAAGATCACGTCGTGGTCCTACGGCGAGATCAAGAAGCCGGAAACCATCAACTACCGGACGTTCAAGCCCGAACGCGACGGCTTGTTCTGCGCGCGCATCTTCGGTCCCATCAAGGACTATGAGTGCCTGTGCGGCAAGTACAAGCGCATGAAGTACAAGGGCATCATCTGCGAGAAGTGCGGCGTGGAAGTCACGCTATCTCGGGTGCGGCGCGAGCGCATGGGCCACATCGAACTGGCTGCGCCCGTCGCGCACATCTGGTTCCTGAAGTCGCTCCCGAGCCGCATCGGCCTGCTGCTCGACATGACGCTCAAGGACCTCGAGCGCATCCTGTACTTCGAATATTTCGTCGTCATCGAGCCGGGTCTGACCCCACTCAAGTACCGTCAACTTCTGTCGGAAGACGACTATCTGCGCGCCCAGGACGAATATGGCGACGACAGCTTCACCGCCATGATCGGCGCTGAGGCCATCCGCGAACTGCTGCGCTCCATGGACCTGGAGAAGCTGGCGGCGGACATCCGCGTCGAGATCATCAACGCCACCACCGAGCTGAAGCCCAAGAAGCTCGCCAAGCGCCTGAAGATCGTCGAGGCCTTCCAGGCGTCCGGCAACAAGCCGGAATGGATGATCCTCACCCATGTGCCGGTGATCCCGCCGGACCTGCGCCCGCTCGTCCCCCTGGACGGCGGCCGGTTCGCGACCTCGGACCTGAACGATCTCTATCGCCGCGTCATCAACCGCAACAACCGCCTGAAGCGGCTGATCGAATTGCGGGCGCCGGACATCATCATCCGCAACGAGAAGCGCATGCTTCAGGAAGCGGTGGATGCGCTGTTCGACAACGGCCGTCGCGGCCGCGTCATCACGGGTGCCAACAAGCGCCCGCTGAAGTCGCTGGCCGACATGCTGAAGGGCAAGCAGGGCCGGTTCCGCCAGAACCTGCTCGGCAAGCGCGTGGACTACTCGGGCCGTTCGGTCATCATCGTCGGCCCGCAGCTCAAGCTGCACCAGTGCGGTCTGCCCAAGCAGATGGCGCTCGAGCTGTTCAAGCCGTTCGTGATCAAGCGCCTCATCGACCTCAGCCACGCTCAGAACATCAAGAGCGCCAAGCGCATGGTCGAGCGTTCGCGCGGCCAGGTGTGGGATGTGCTCGAGGAGATCATCCGCGAGCGCCCCGTGCTGCTCAACCGCGCGCCCACGCTTCACCGTCTCGGCATCCAGGCCTTCGAGCCTCAGCTCGTCGAGGGCAAGGCGATCCAGCTGCACCCGCTCGTCTGCGCGGCGTTCAACGCCGACTTCGACGGTGACCAGATGGCCGTGCACCTGCCGCTGTCGGTCGAGGCCCAGGCCGAGGCCCGCGTGCTCATGCTCGCGTCGAACAACATCCTCAAGCCGTCCGACGGTCGCCCGGTGACCCTGCCCACGCAGGACATGATCATCGGTCTGCACCACCTGACGACGCTCAAGGAGGGTGCGACGGGCGAGGGCCGTGCGTTCTCGTCGGTGGCCGAGGCGATCCTCGCCTTCGACCAGCACACGCTCGATCTCAACGCCAAGGTGCGCATCCGTCTCGAGAACCTCTACTTCGCCGACGGCGAGGCACCCGAGGGCTTCGTTCAGGGTCGCACCCACCTGCTGGAGACGACCCTCGGTCGCGCGCTCTTCAACGAGACGCTGCCGGAGGACTACCCCTACGTCGAGGATGTCGCCGACAAGAGCCGCATCTCGGCGATCGTCAACGACCTCGCCGAGCGCTACCCCAAGGTGGATGTCGCGGCCGCTCTCGACCGCATCAAGGACGCCGGCTTCCACTGGGCCACGCGCTCCGGTGTGACCGTCGCCCTCTCCGACATCGTGACCCCGCCGAACAAGCCCGCGATCATCGCCGGCTACGAGAAGCAGGCCGCGAAGGTTCAGGACCAGTTCGACAAGGGCCTCACGACCGACGCCGAGCGTCGCCAGGAGCTCATCGAGATCTGGAACAAGGCGACCGCCGAGGTGGCCGAGGCCATGCAGGCCAACTTCGCCAGCGACAACAACATCAACCGCATGGTGTCGTCGGGTGCGCGTGGCAACTGGATGCAGGTCCGCCAGATCGCCGGTATGCGTGGACTCGTGTCGAACCCGAAGGGTGAGATCATCCCTCGCCCGATCGTGCACTCCTACAAGGAGGGCCTCACCGTGGCCGAGTACTTCATCTCGACCCACGGTGCCCGCAAGGGTCTGGCCGACACCGCACTGCGCACCGCCGACTCCGGGTACCTCACCCGTCGTCTGGTCGACGTCTCGCAGGATGTCATCATCCGCGAGGCCGACTGCGGCACCTCCAAGGGTCTCGACATGCCGATCGCGGCGGAGGGTGCCGACGGCACCTGGACGCTCGACAGCAACGTCGAGAACTCGGTCTACGCTCGCAGCCTCGCGGCTGACGCGGTGAACGCCAAGGGCACGGTTGTGGCCGAGGCCGGCGCCGACGTCGGTGACGTGCTGCTCGACACGCTGCTCGCGGCCGGGGTGCACAACATCAAGGTGCGCTCGGTGCTCACGTGTGAGTCCGCCGTCGGTGTGTGTGCTGCGTGCTACGGCCGCTCGCTCGCGACCGGTCTGCTCGTCGACATCGGCGAGGCCGTCGGCATCATCGCGGCCCAGTCGATCGGTGAGCCCGGAACCCAGCTGACGATGCGCACCTTCCACACCGGTGGTGTCGCCTCGGCGGATGACATCACCCAGGGTCTGCCCCGCGTCACCGAGCTGTTCGAGGCTCGCACCCCCAAGGGTGCGTCCCCGATCGCCGAGGCCGCCGGTCGCGTCACCATCGAGGACACGGATCGCGCTCGCCGCATCATCCTGACCCCCGACAACGGTGACGAGCCCATCGCCTACCCGGTGCTGCGTCGCGCGACGCTGCTCATCGAAGACGGTCAGCACGTCGAGCTCGGTCAGAAGTTCCACGTCGGCAACGTCGACCCGAAGGAAGTCCTTCGCGTCAAGGGCGTGCGTGCCGTGCAGCTCGAGATCGTCGACGGCGTGCAGGGCGTCTACCGCTCGCAGGGTGTGCCGATCCACGACAAGCACATCGAGGTCATCGTGCGCCAGATGCTGCGCAAGGTCACGGTCGTCGACCACGGCGACACCGGGCTGCTGCCCGGCGAGCTGGTCGACCGCAGCAAGTACAACGAGCTGAACCGTGCCGCGCTCACCGAGGGCAAGCAGACCGCCTCGGCGCGTCAGGAGGTCATGGGAATCACCAAGGCATCCCTCGCGACCGAGTCGTGGCTGTCGGCCGCGTCGTTCCAGGAGACCACCCGGGTGCTCACCCAGGCGGCGATGGACGGCAAGTCCGACCCGCTCATGGGTCTCAAGGAGAACGTCATCATCGGAAAGCTCATCCCGGCCGGAACGGGGCTGCCGCGGTACCGCGACGTCTCGGTCGAGGCCACGGAGGAGGCCAAGGCCGAGCGCTACCCGAACCGGATCTTCGCGGATGACGCCTCGTTCACCGAGGCCGACCTGAGCTTCGTCGACTTCGACAGCTTCAGCTCCGACGACTTCTCGCCGGGCACGTACAACTGATCCATACGGTGATCGAGTAGGCCGAAGGCCGTATCGAGATCCAACACGAAGGGCCCGTCACCGTGAGGTGACGGGCCCTTCGTCGTTGTTCTTGCGAGGGTGCGTGCGATCACCGACGCGGACGTTCCCATCACGCGCGAATGGCACGCCATACGCGCACGCGGGAAACATGCGCGCGGAGCGTGGCTGGGCGCGCAGGGGCGCGGGGGTGGTGCGGTCGGCAGCGCGTCAGGCGCTCAGCGGCATCCGCAGCGGCCAGTCGTCGCCCTCGAGGATGACCTGGGCGGCCTCCCCGCTGAGCTCGTTCATGAGGATCGGAGCCATGAGGTTGGCGGCGGGACCGCCTTCCTGCAGGGTCGCGACGACGAGCAGTCGCACGGCGTCGGGCTCGGTCGCGCCGATCGACGCGAGCTGCTCCACGGTGACGACGGGGCTGTAGTCGGGCAGGTAGAGCGGCGCGTCGATGACGAAGAGGCGCACGTCGGGCGCGTCCGACGCGATGAGCGTGTAGAGGCCGTCGGCGTCGTCCACGGCTTCGAAGGCGAACTCGGTGAGCGGCGCCAGCCCGGGAGGCGACGCGACGAAGGTCACGGCGCTCATGCGAGGAACGACATCAGGGTCGGCTGCAGCGACCGGGCGGTCACCGAGAGGGCGGTCTGGTAGGCGAGCTCCTGCGTCTTGAGCTCCAGGATGATGGCGCCCAGGTCGACATCCTCGATGTCGGCCCGCTGGGCCTCGAGGAATCCGGCCTGCTCCATCGACAACTCCTTGGTGTGCTCGAGCTGGGCGTAGCGGGCACCGACCGAGGACTGCGCACCGATTACGGACGCCAGTTTGTCATCGATCGTGTCGAGGTGGGCGGTGACAGGCGCGCCGGAGCGAAGATCAGCGGCGATGTCGTCGATGAGCGAGAAGGTGGAGGTCGCCCCGGTGCCGAACACCGCGGAGCCGTCGACATCCACTCGCATGGTCGTCGTGGCGCCGATGCGGCGCTCGACCGTCGAGCCGACGACACCGGTGTAGCTGCCGTCGGGCAGGAAGGCGACGCCGGCGTCGGTGTTGCCGGCGAAGACCGGGCGACCGGCGTACGAGGCGTTGGCGGCGCGCATCAGCTCGGGCTTGAGCTCATCGAGCTGCAGGGCGAGAGCCTCGCGCTGCTGCGGGCCGAGGGCCCCGTTGCCGCCCTGCACGATCAGGTCGCGCACCTTCTGCAGCGTGCCCGTGGCGTCGGAGAGCGCCGTGTCGGCGATCGTGAGCCAGCCGAGCCCGTCGGAGACGTTGATGCCGTACTGGGCGAGCGCGCGCTGTTCCGAGCGGATGCGCATCGACTCGGCCGAGCCGTTCGGGTCGTCCGACGGCTTGGTGATCTGCTTCTGGCTGCTCGCCTGGTTCTGCAGCTCGGCGAGCCCGGCTCGGGCGGCCTGCATGTTCTGCTGGCTCGTCGCGAGCAGCGACTGGTTGGTGATCCTCGAGATCATGGTTTATCTCCCTACGAGGCCGGTGCGGTTGATGAGCACATCGAGCATCTCGTCGATGGCGGTGAGAACTCGGGCAGCACCCTGGTAGGCGTGCTGGTACGTGAGCAGGTTGGCGGTCTCCTCGTCGAGGTCGACGGCCGTCTGCGACTGCTGGAGCGAGGTCGCGGCGTCGAGAGCGAGACCCGTGACCTTCTCCTGGTCGGTGGCGCGACGGGCCTGGATGCCCACGGAGACGACGAAGTCGCTCCAGGTCTGGTTGACTCCCGTGTCCGACAGCCCGAGAGAGGCGATCTGGTCGGCGACGGATCCGTTGCCGCCGCCCGCGCCCGGCGTTCCCGCGGCGATCTCGGTGGCATCGGTCGGCACGACCCCCAGGCCCAGGGCCGGTGGCACGAGCGGATCGAGCGAGAAGAACGCGAGCCCGGTCACGCCGCTCGGCGTGGCGCCGGTGGTGTGCACCGCGTTGACGGTGCTCGCGAGCTGGGTGGCGATGGCGTTGTAGGTGGTCGAGGCCGTCACGATCGGGCCGGTCGCGGCGAGGGCCGAGAGCCCCGCGGCGAGGCGGCCGCTGGTGATTCCGGCGGAGACGCCCGGGTTGGTGGCCCACGCGACCATGACCGGCGAGGTCGAGGCGTCGGCGAGGGTGATCGCACCGGAGGCGACGAGCTCGTGAACGTGCGAGCCCTCGACGAGCGGGTTGCCGCCGACGAGCACGGATGCCGTGCCGTCGTTCTGCAGCACGACGGAGGCGCCGGTGAGGGTGGCGAGCTGCGTGGTCAGCAGGGTGCGGGTGTCGAGCAGCTCGTTGGCGGTGCCGCCCGCGGCCTGCACCTGACGCACCTGGTCGTTGATCTGCGCGACTTGGCCGGCCAGGGTGTTGATCTGCTGCACGGTGCCCTGCAGCTGCGTGCGCACCTGCGTGAACTGGGAGGACGTCTCGGCGTAGCCCTGGGCCAGTCGGCCGCTGAGCGCGTTGCCGGTCTCGACGAGCTGACCGCCCGCAGCGGTGTCACCGGGTCGGTTGGCCATGTTCTGCCATGCCGCCCAGAACTCGCTGAGCTGGGCCGCGAGGCCGTTCTCGCCGGGTTCGCGCAGGGTCGCCTCGACGGCATCCATCACCTGCGAGGTCACCTCGGCGAAGCCCGTGTTCGACGCGGCCGTCGCGACGCGGGCGTCGGAGAGCGCGTCGCCCAGGCGGGCGATCCCCGTGACGGAGACGCCCATGCCGGGGCGCGCGGCCGTGTCGAAGAGGCCGGCGCCGGGCAGGGCGGGATTCGCCGCCGTCTGCACGCGCTGGCGCGTGTAGCCCTCGGTCGCCGAGTTCGCGATGTTCTGACCGATCGTGTCCATGCCCGCGCGCGCAGCGACGAGTCCTGTCCACGCGACGCTCAGACCACCGAAGCTGCTCATCTCAGGCCTCGCCGTCGAAGAACTGCGCGCGGTCGGTCGACCGGCCACTGGAGCCGGTCGCGTCGTAGGTGCCGCCGCCGTCGGTGCTGAACTGAGCGAGGGTCTCCTGCGCCGAGCGGCTCGCCGCGCGCAGGTAGGTGAGGTTGGAGTCGCGCAGCGCCGCGATCGCGCTGGCGAGTTCGCCGAGCGCCTGCAGGTGCGACGTGAAGTTGTCCTTCCACGCCGCGCTGGGGGCGTGAGCGATGAGCTCGCGCAGAGTGGCATCCTCGTTCGATCCCCACTCGAGGGCGACTGCGGCGACCTCGACGGAGCGTTCCAGGGATGACTGACGCAAGCGCTCGAGCACCTGCTCGACCTCGCGGGTCGCGAAGGGGAGCCAGCGGGTCTTGCCGGCGGTGAGGAGCAGCTGCTCCTCCTCGAGCTTGAAGAGGAGCAGCTCGAGCAGTTCGCGTTCGCGCCAGAGCACGGCGGAGAGTTCGTGGACGCCCATGAGTGATGCTCCTCCTTCCAGGGTGTCGCGATCGAGCGCGGGGTATCGCTCGATCTTTGCATCGGGGGTTCTGGTGGCCATGATTCCCACTGTCGGCGCATCGGCGAGACGCGTAAGGAGAACGGCGAAAATGGTGCCCCCTGTTTGTGTCACACCCACAGTGGGGGATGTACCCCACGACCCTCTTCGACAGGATGGAGCTACCGGTAAGCGATCCCCGAAAATTTCGTTCGCCGCAGCTCCCCCCCGAGCGAGTGCCCCGTCATCGACGGCGCATGACCCGAACTTTCAGCTTCACGTCCTCTGGGGGGATTCGTCATGAATCGTCAGCAGCGCAACGAGCTCGTGCTCGAGAACCTGCCACTCGTCGGTTACCTCGTTCGCGACCTGTGTGCCCGTGCCACTCATCTGTCTCGCGACGACCTGGCCTCGGCCGGCGCCATCGCGCTCATCACGGCCGCGGAGGCCTTCGACCCCGAGCTCGGAGTTCCGTTCGGCGCCTTCGCCCGCCGCCGCATCCGCGAGACCCTCGCCGTGCAGGAGACGCTCACCGCGAGCCTGGGCCGCACGCCGACCCTCGACGAGATCGCCTCGACGCTCGGTGTCGACCGTCAGACGGCCTCCGACGCCCTCTCCGACGCTGCTCGCACCGTCAGCCACCTCGATGAGACCACCGCCGACATCGTCGCCGCCGACATCGCGACGCCCGAAGAGGCCGCGATGCGCACCGAGCGCACCGTCTTCGTGCGCTCCGCCGTCACCGCCCTTCCCGAGGACATGCGCTACATCATCGAGCAGATCTACTTCGAGGAGCGCACGGTCAAGGAGATCGCCGAGGAGCTCGGCATCACGCACTCCGCCGTGTCGCAGAAGCGCGCTGAGGCCGTGCGCCTGATCCGCGACGGTCTCACCACCCACTACGCCGAGGACGAGAACACCGAGGCCACGGCCGAGGCGCGCATTGCTCCCGCCCGTCGTGCCGCGTACCTGGCCCGTGTCGCCGAGTACGCGAAGGCCGGCATGGTCAGCGCGATGACCGATGAGCACTGGGTTTCCGCGGCCTCGTAGTCGCGACAAGAAAAACTTCGGATCGCTGCTTACGCGATTCGATGGCAGGACCGAAAGTTCGATGTGCCGGACCACGGATGGGCCGGAGCAGGAAACCCAATCATGGAGGAATCAATCATGGGTATGCAGATCAACACCAACATTGCGGCGAACAACTCGTACCGCAACCTCACCAACACGCAGAACGACCTGTCCAAGTCGCTCGAGAAGCTTTCGAGTGGTCTGCGCATCAACCGCGCAGCCGACGACGCGGCGGGCCTCGCGATCTCCGAGAGCCTGAAGTCGCAGGAGGGTGGCCTCACGGTCGCTTCCCGCAACGCTCAGGACGGCATCAGCGTCATCCAGACCGCTGAAGGTTCGCTCTCTGAGGTCCACACGATTCTGCAGCGCGTTCGCGATCTCGCTGTTCAGGCCGGCAACGACTCGAACAACGCGAACTCGCGTGCGGCGATCACCACCGAGGTGTCGTCCCTGACGACGGAGCTCGCCCGCATCGCGGACGGCACCGCCTTCAACGGCACCAAGCTGCTCGACGGCTCCAACTCGTCGCTGAGCTTCCAGGTGGGGGCGAACGGCGACGCCGCCAGCCAGATCACCGTCGACCTGTCGGGTGCCGACATCGCCGGTCTCGCGAACTCGCTCACGGTCGGCTCCGCCGGCGCCGTGGTCACCGTCGCGACTCCGACGGCCGTCACCGGTGCGCAGTCGTTCTCGATCACCAACGGATCGACCACGAGCACGGTCAGCGTCACCCTCGGTGCTGCTGGTTCGTACAACACCGTGCAGGACGTCGCTGACGCCCTCAACGCTGACGACGGCTTCGCGGCCGGCCTGTCGGCGGCGGTCAACTCGGACAACAAGCTCGTGGTCACCGCTCTCAACGGCGGTTCCGTCGTTGGTGGCGCCACGGCCGGTACGCACGCTGCGGCCGGTACGGGTCTTGCGGTCAGCGTCGCCGGTGCTGCCGGTGCGCTCGACTTCTCGACCGCCACGGGTGCGGCTGCCGCGATCACCACGATCGACGCGCAGATCACCTCGGTGTCGACCGCTCGTGCCGAGCTCGGTGCGTCGCAGAACCGGTTCGAGTCCGTGATTCGCAACCTGGCCGTCTACAAGGAGAACATCGCCGCGGCCGGATCGCGTATCCGCGACACGGACATGGCTCAGGAGATGGTCAAGTACACCCGCGCGAACATCCTGTCGCAGGCCGGCACCGCGATGCTCGCTCAGGCGAACCAGTCGAACCAGGGCGTGCTGCAGCTCCTGCGCTAGTCCGAACCGACACAGGGGCCCATGGCCCGGTGAGTGTGACGAACGATCTGAACCGTCACTCGTCCCTCACCGGGCCTGGGCTTCCTGCCTCTCGCCCCCACCCCCGACTCCCAGGAAGGAGCTGGCATGTCTCTCGCAATCGACGGCCTCGTCAGCGGCCTGGACACGACATCCCTCATCAACTCGCTCATGCAGCTCGAGGCCGCGCCTCAGACGCTGCTCAAGAACCGAGTATCAGCGAGCCAGACGCTCGTCACGGCCCTCCAGGGTCTCAACAGCTCCGTCGCGAACCTCGCGACCGCGGCAGGCAACGCCGCCAAGCCGACCTCCACCGACCTGTTCAAGGCCACCTCCAGCGCGTCGAGCATCACCGTCTCCGCGTCGAGCGGGGCTACCGCAGGCCGGATCGATCTCTCCGTCACGTCGACCGCGAAGGCCCAGGTCTCGGTGACCGCCGCCCTGACCGAGTGGCCCGACGACCCGCCGACCTTC
>CALRZA010000033.1:0-10730 GCA_943372535.1 Auritidibacter sp. Marseille-P8566 | reverse complement strand
CGGCAGCACGCCCGGCCCGCACGCCGCCGTGCCGACCCCGTACTGCGCGTGGTCGAGCACGACGTGGGTGCGCCCCCCGCGGGGCAGCTCGGCGAGGTGGGTCGCCGCGGCGACCTCCTCGGTCGACCACGGGCGCACGGTCGCCGCGAACGGCTCGCCGGTGATCTCGATCGGGTGAGCGCCCCCGTCGAGCACGAGCTGCCGCACCTCACGACGCGCCCCCGACTCCTGCGGCCGCACGTTCGGCACGGGCAGGTCGGCGACGGCCGCCGTGTGCCAGCCGAGGCGCGTGCCCTGACCGGTGTCGGGATACGCCGGGCCGGGTCCGAGGCCGAACCACCGTGCGATCGCATACTCAGGCGCCAGCGAAAATGACAGTCCCACCCGCGCCCACACCGCGGGGCCGCCGAGCGGCTCGACCGTCACGTTGAGCAGGGCATCGTCACCATCGGTCGACCAGGCCAGTGTGAGCTCGACGAGTTCATCGCGACCCGCGCCCCCCACTCGGCTGACCACGGTCATCCCGTCGGCCGAGGGCGTCGCCGAGACGCGCCGGGTGACCAGGCGATCCAACCCGAGCTGCGCCCAGCGGGTCGCGAGCGGGGCGAGGCCCGGCTCGGTCCACTCGACGCCGAAGTCGTTGTCGATCGGCGCGCGCCACAGCTCGAGCCGGAGGTTCTCGACCACGGCGTCGCCGATCGCGATCAGGTCACCGGTGCTCGGGTCGATACGCACGGGGCCGACCTGACCGGCGCCCTGCCCACGGGGCACCGGCGAGCCGGCGAGCCGCGGGGCCACGACCGTCGACCACTGCCCCCACGCGACCTCGTGGCCGGCGGAGGCCCACGGGGTGTCCGCGGCGAGCCTCGCCGAGATCGTCAGGACGTGCTCCGGCGCGGCGGCCGCGAGCGCGCACTCGGCCGGCAGCAGCACGGTCACCCGCCCGCGCGCGGGGATCACCGGCACCGGCAGCTCGCCCGCCCGGGCGATCCCGTCGGCCCCGGCGACGACCCAGTCGAAGGCCAGGTGGGCGGAGTCGGTGACGTCGTACCGGCTCTCGATCACGACATCCCGGAGGTCCGCGGAGATGCGCAGGGTGACCGGAGCGAAGACCGCCTTGAGGTCGGTGAGTTGAGGCCGTGGCTCGCGGTCGGCCGAGACGAGCCCGTCGATCACGAAGTTGCCGTCATGCACGACCTCGCCGAAGTCGCCGCCGTAGGCGATCGACCCGTCGGCGCGGCGGATGCCGTGCTCGAGCCACTCCCAGATGAAGCCGCCCGCGAGTCGCTCGTGGGCTTCGAAGAGGTCCTGGTACTCGGTGAGCCCGCCGGGTCCGGTGCCCATCGCGTGCGCGTACTCGCAGAGCATGAACGGCATCGCCCGGCGGCGGGCGTCGAGGAACGCGTCATCCAGCGCCGGCTCGTCGCGGGTCGCAATGGCCGCGACATCCGCGTGCGACGCGTACATGCGACTCCACACATCGACATAGGCGCAGTCGTAGTCGCCCTCGTAGTGGATGGGCCGGCTGCCGTCGCGCGCGCGCATCCAGTCGGCCATCGCCGCCAGATTCGCTCCCGTGCCGGCCTCGTTGCCGAGGGACCACAGGATGATGCTCGGGTGGTTCTTGTCGCGCTCGACCATGCGCGCCGCGCGGTCGAGGTAGGCCGCGCACCACTCCGGGGCATCGGATGGGTTGCGCCGCCACTCGACCATGCCAAAGCCGTGGGTCTCGATGTCGCACTCGTCGATGACCCAGAAGCCCAGACGGTCGGCCGCCTCGAGCAGGGCGGGGTGCGGCGGGTAGTGCGACGTGCGGATCGCGTTGACGTTGTGCTGCTTCATGAGGTGCAGCTCGTGCTCCATGAGCTCGCGCGGCACGGTGCGCCCCAGGTCGGGGTGGTGCTCGTGGCGATTGACCCCGCGCAGCACGATCGGCACGCCGTTGACGCGCAGCACGCCGTCATCGACGCTCACCGTGCGGAAGCCGATGCGCAGCGTCACCGTCTCGCTCTCGGTCGCGACAACGAGGTCGTAGAGCCGCGGGTGCTCGGCCGACCACGGCTCGACGCCCGGGATGGTCAGGTCCTCATCTAGGGCCGCGGTGATCCCTAGCTCCGGAAGCGTCACCGAGACCTCGGCACCGGTATCCACGACCGCCTCGACGCGCAGCGTGCCGACGCCGTCGACCCAGCCGACGCGCGCAAAGACGTCGTCGACTCCCCCGCTCGGTCGGGACCGCAGGGTGACCTCGCGCACGATGCCGGGCAGCCACCACTCGTCCTGATCCTCGAGGTAGCTCGCGGCGGAGAACTGCGCGACGCGAACGACGAGGTCGTTGCGCCCGGCCCGCAGGGCGGCCGTCGCGTCGAACGACGTGGGCAGGCGCGGCCCGCGGGGCGCCCCCAGCTCGACGCCGTTGAGCCACACGGTCGCCGCCCCTTCGACACCCTCGAAGCGCAGCACCGCGCGGTCGGGCACGGCATCGATATCGAACGAGCGCGCATAGTCGCCAACGGGATTGTCGTCGGGCGGATGCGGCGGGTCGAGCGGGAACGGATACTGCACGTTCGTATAGGCGGGTGCGCCGTGCGGCGCGGGGTGGATCGCGTCGTGCGCGGGCATCACCCAGCTCGCGGGCACGGGCATCCGCCCCCACGCGCTCGGGTCGGCCGCGGGCAGGTCGTCGGGCGCCTGAGCCACAGTCGGCGACCAGCGGAACGCCCACTCGCCGCTGAGGTCGAGCACCGGCGCGTCGCTCTCGAGGGCGGCGACGGGCGGCAGGCCCCCCTGCCCCGGTCGCGGATCGCTCAGCGCGGTCATCGTGCGGTGACCCCTCGATAGCGCAGCGTGACGAACTGGAACGGCCGCAGCGTGAGGGAGCCTTCGGCGGGGGCGAGCTCGCGCTCGAGCAGGTCGGTGGTCACGACCGAATCGTAGGCGGCATCCACGGCGATCGTCGTCATGGCTCGCGCGCCGAGCGACTCGTAGACGCGCACGACGAGGTCGCCCGAGCGGTCCTCCGCGAGCTTGACCGTCTCGACGACGATCGCGGGGTTCGAGCTCGTGACGAGCGGGGCGACCGCCGCGGCACCCGTCACCGCGCGAGGCACGAGGTTGCGGTCGTAGCCGAGGGCGACCGCCTCGGCGATGCCGGCATCCGGCTGGATGCTGAAGCGCACGTGGTGCATCCCCTGATCCGATCCCGGGTCGGGGAACTTCGGCGCGCGGATCACCGAGAACCGGGCCGTCGTCGTCGTGCCGCCGTCGTCGCGGGTGACCCGGTCGACGTCGTAGCCGTAGGTCGAGTCGTTGGCGATCGCGACGCCGAAGCCGGGTTCACCGAGATGCACCCAGCGGTGCTGGCACGCCTCGAAGCGGGCGGCCTCCCACGACGTGTTCGTGTGCGTCGCGCGGAAGACATGTCCGAACTGCGTCTCGGCCGCGGTGCGATCGGCGCGCACGTCGAGCGGGAACGCGAGCTTGAGGATCTTCTCGGTCTCATGCCAGTCGAGGTCGAGCTCGATCTCGACGGCGCTCGCGCCCGGTCGCACGCGGATGCGCTGCACGATCGTCGAGACGCCCGTGGAGCGCTCGGAGACGATCGCGATCGACCCGTCGTCGGCCCGCTCCACGTGAATCGAGTCGGCCGTGTCGAGCTCGCGCACCGAGCGCCGGTAGTGGGCGTCGAGATCCCACGCGTCCCAGAGGTTGGGCAGGTCGCGGTGCAGGCGCAGGGCCGCGGCGCGCTGGCCGGCGGGGATCGCCTCGCGCCCCGAGGGTCCGACGAGGGAGCGGATGCTGCCGTCCGCCCCGACGGTGACCGCGAGGGTGGGCGTGGCGAGCCGCCAGAGGCCGGGCTCTTCGGTGAGGGTGACCGCCGCGGCATCCGCGACCGGTTCGCTGATCGCCAGGGCGCCCGGGCCCACGGGGGTCGACCTCACGACGAGCTCGGTGGTACCGTCCCCCGCGAGCGCCGCGAGGGAGGCCGCGATGATGGCCTCGAGCTCAGCGGCGACCTCGGCATGCTTGCGCTCGGCCTCGCGGTGCACCCACGCGATGGATGACCCCGGCAGGATGTCGTGGAACTGCAGCAGCAGCACCGTGTGCCAGCACCGCTCGAGAACATCGGCCGGGTACGGCAGCCCCCGTCGGATCGCCGCAGTGGACGCCCACAGCTCGGCCTCGCGCAGCAGGTGCTCGCTGCGCCGATTGCCCTGCTTGGTGCGCAGCTGGCTCGTGTAGACGCCGCGGTGAAGCTCGAGGTACATCTCGCCCGACCAGACCGGGGCATCCGGGTACTCGGCCTCGGCCTGGGCGAAGAAGGCCTGAGGCGTGTCGATGCGTACCGTCGGCGATCCCTCGAGCGAGACGAGCCGCTTGGCCGCGGCGATCATCTCGCGGGTCGGTCCGCCGCCACCATCGCCCCAGCCGAACGGGATGAGCGAGACGGTCGCCCTGCCCTTCTCCGAGAAGTTGCGCTCGGCATGCGCGAGCTCGGCGGCGTTGAGCTCGGCGATGTAGGTGTCGGCGGGCGGGAAGTGCGTGAACACGCGGGTGCCGTCGATGCCCTCCCACCAGAAGGTGTGGTGCGGCATGCGGTTCATCTGGTTCCACGAGATCTTCTGGGTCAGGAACCAGCGCTCCCCCGCGGCCGAGACGATCTGCGGCAGGGCGGCGGAGTAGCCGAACGAGTCAGGCAGCCACGCCTCCTCGCAGTCGACCCCGAACTCCTCGAGGAAGAACCGCTTGCCGGCGACGAACTGGCGGGCCATCGCCTCCGAGCCCGGCATGTTGGTGTCGGACTCCACCCACATGCCGCCGACCGGCACGAACTGCCCGGCCGCGACCTTCTCCTTGATGCGTTCGAAGACCTGGGGGTAGAACTCCTTCATCCAGGCGTACTGCTGGGCCGACGAGCAGGAGAACACGAACTCGGGATGCTCGTCCATGAGGGCCATGACGTTGGTGAAGGTGCGCGCGCACTTGCGCACGGTCTCGCGCAGCGGCCACAGCCAGGCGGAGTCGATGTGCGCGTGGCCGGTCGCGACGAGGTGGTGGGCGCTCGCGCTCGCGGGCCGGGCCATCACGTCGGCGAGCGCGGCCCGCCCGGCGGGCGCGGTGCCGGCGATGTCGTCGGGGTCGAGCACGTCGAGCATGGTCTCGAGGGCGCGCAGCAGTTCGTGGCGCCGCGGGGTGTCGATCGAGAGCTGCTCCATCAGCCCGCGCACGGTGAAGAGGTCCTGCAGCAGTTCCCACACCTCGACGTCGAGCAGGCCCAGCTCGAGCTGCTTGAGCTCGTAGAGCTCCTCGTCGGGGATCGTGGCCTTGTCGCCGAACGGCGTGGGCTCGAAGGTGTACTCGCCTGCGACATCCGGGTTGGCCGCCGCCTCGACGAAGACGTCGATCGAGTCCTCCGTGACCGGCAGCCACGAGTTGAGGGGCGAGATCGCCTTGATGAGCGTGCCGTCGGGGCGGTAGGCCAGGCCCTCCGCCTGGAAGCCCGAGCGCGAGCGGTTGTAGCCGAAGTCGACGAGCAACTCGACGCGGGTGCCCGGGATGCCGTGCCAGCCTGCGGGAACGTCGCCGGTCACGCGCAGCCACACCGTGCTCCACGCCCGCCCCCAGCGCCAGCCGAGCGGAACGGGCTCGAACTCGTGGGTGACGGCCTCGCTGAACGGCACCGGCTCATCCGGAACCGCCCAGGCCGTCGCCGAGACCGGCGAGACCGCGCGGTAGAGAGCGGGACGCACGTGGTCGTCGACGAAGCGTCGCAGCCGGGCCTCGACGAGGTGGCGGTCGTCGTGCATGTCAGTCCTTTGCGGAGTCAGTGCCGGAGTGGGCGGGGTCGGAGGCGGAGTCGGCCGTCGCGGGCTCGATCAGGAACATCCACGACGAGAGGCGGCCGCCGGAATCGTCGAGCGGGATGCCGCGCCAGAGCAGATCCTCGCCCGACATCGTGACCGGGTTGCCCGTCGCGAGGTTGCTCACCACGTAGTCGCCGCGCGGGTCGAGCTCGATCGCCGGCACCCTCGGGGGTGTCGTACCCCCGGGCAGCCGGAACGCGGCGACCACGTGACGCGGGCCCGCCGAGAGCTGGAACGCGGGAACCCGCTCGCCGAACCCGCCGCGGATCGGCTGCGCGGTGAGCGCGCGCAGCACCCCGTCGCGCACGAAGGGCGCGACAGTCTCACGGAACAGCGCCGTGTGCGTGCGCACCGACTCGCGCTGCTCGGCGCTCAGCTCGGGCAGGCGCATCGACAGCCCGAAGCGGTGGAGCATCGCGGCGCGCAGGAGGGTGTCGAACTCGTCACGCGTCAGCGCGCTGAAGTCGAGCTGGTTCTGCGGATGATCGCCGCGCCACTGCGACCACGACCAGTGCAGGATCGCCGCCGGCGGGAGCAGGAGGCGAGCGCCCCACAGCACCTGGAGGTGGTGCTCCGTCCAGTCGGGATCGGAGAGGAAGAAGCAGTGCACGTGCCGCGCGAGTCCGAGGTCGATCCGCAGTCCGCCCGACGAGCAGGCCTCGAGCACCGTCTCGGGGTGCCGCTCGCGGAACGCGTCGAGCACCTCGTAGAGGCCCTCGTAGTGCCGCAGCAGTCCGTCGTGGGCACCGTGGCCGTGGTCGGTGCGGGTGCAGCCGGCGTCGGGGTCGACGTTGAAGTCGAGCTTGATCCACTCGGCCCCCATCGCCGTGACGGTGCTGCTCATGCTCTCGAGCACGAACGCGCGGCCGGCCTCCGATCCGAGGCACACGTAGCCGAGGAAGGTGGGGTCGTCGGGGTCGAGCGACTGCGACTGCAGGTCGTAGCTCGGGTCGTGCCGCCGCCCGTCGACGGCGAGCGCGACGATCTCGGGATGCGTGCGCCGCACGTCGGCCTTCGAGCCGAGGGCCTCGGCCTCGACCCAGATGCCCGCGCGAAGCCCGTGCGAGCGGATGCTGTCCCCGAGCGCCCCGAGTCCGCTCGGGAACCGCTCGGTGTTGACCTGCGCCCAGTCGCCGCGATGGTCGCCCCAGTAGGTGGTCGCGTCGGACGGACCGAACCAGCCGGCATCCACGGTCGCCGTGGCGAAACCGAGCTCGGCGGCGATCGCCGCGTTCTCGGCGATGACGCCCTCGGTGACCTCGGCATCCTCGTAGGGCCACCAGTGGTTCCACTCGAGATCCAGGCGCTCCGACGCCGGCGAGCGCGGGATCCAGTGCTGCCCGATCGCCGACGTGAGCGTGGATGCCGCCGCCTCGCGATCCGCTCCCACCGCGACCACGACGCTCGGCGCCGTCACCGACTGCCCCGGCGCGAGCTCCGTCGAGAACAGCCACGTCGAGATGCCCGCGGAGACGCGCGAGTTCTCGGAGATGTCGATGTGCCAGTTGCCGCTCCACGCGGGCGTCACGACGAGACCCGCGCCCGGGCGCTCGAGGCCGATCCACGGGCTCATGCCGTGTGACGAGCGACCCGACCGGCTCTCGAGCCGGGTGTGGTGATCGGTCGTTCCGCGCTCGGGCCGGAACTCGTCGCCCCATGCGGAGCGGAACCAGAGAGTCGACCAGCGGCCGCCGTCGAGGTGCGCCGCGAGCGGGTCCATGCGCGTGATGCTCACGGGAACGTCACCGGCATTGGTCAGGCGCAGACCCAGCTCCCACACGTCACCGGAGCCGAGGCGGGTCGCCGACCAGACCGCGAGAACACCCGTGCCCTCGAGCAGACCGGTGACGGTGACAGCGCCGGGAGTGATGACGACCTCGGGGTCGTCGAACCGCTCGTGGCGCACGCGGTCGATCTCGACGTGCACGAGTCGGGACTCGCGGAAGACGACCTCTCCCGATCGCTGGAGCGACAACGTCGCTCCGTCGTCGGCGCGCACGCGCAGAACGGCTGGTGTCGGCGATGACATGAGGCTCCCGGGGGTCGTTGTATTCATCATACCTAAAGAGGTGGTCGTACTATCATGGTGAATCGCCCGCCACCGTTGTCGAATCGAAAGGCCCCATGAGCGCCGCTTCCCCCACCCGTCCCTTGCGCGTCGGCGTCGTCGGTCTCGGCTACGCCGGAACCACCCACGCCCTCGCCTACCTCGGGATGCCCGAGACGCAGCTTGTCGCGATGGCGGGCAAGGAACGCACCCGACTCGAGGAGCTCGGGCGCACCCACAGCCTCGAACTCATCGCCGACGACTGGGAAGACCTGGTCGCGCGCGATGACCTCGACGTCATCTCGATCGCCACCCCCAACGCATTGCACGCGCCGATCGCGATCGCCGCGCTCGAGGCGGGCAAGCACGTGTTCTGCGAGAAGCCGCTCGCCACGACCGCCGCCGAGGCGCGCGCCATGGCGGCGGCGGCCCGCGCGAACAACCGCGTGCTGGAGGTCGCCTTCAACCACCGCCGACGGGCCGACGTGCAGTACCTGCGTCGCTACATCGAGGAGGTCGGGCTCGGCGACATCTACCACGTGCGGGCCACCTGGAAGCGGCGGGCCGGCATCCCGGGACTCACCTCGTGGTTCACGAGCAAGGCGCTCGCCGGCGGCGGCGCCCTGATCGACCTCGGGCCGCACGTGCTCGACAGCGTGCTGTTCCTGCTCGGCGAGCCGAAGGTCACCGCGGCGAGCGCCGTCACCCACGGCGTGCTCGGCCGCGCCGGCTACGGAGCGATGTCGCTGCAGGAGCAGATGGCGGGCGGGCACGGCGGCTTCGAGGTCGAAGATCTCGCCACCGCCCTCCTGCGTCTCGACGGCGGCGCGAGCATCCAGTTCGAGATCAGCTGGGCCGGTCACACCGCCGACGACGAGGACATCTCGATCGAGCTGCTCGGAGTCGACGGCGGTGCCCGCATCCTCGTCAAGCGCTACGCGAGCGACGACACCCTCACGATCTACCGCGACGAGGCGGGCGCCCACACGACCATGCACCCGCAGGTGCACGTCGACGACAAGGGTCACCCCGCGGTCATCCGCGAGTTCGTGGATGTCGTGCTCTCGGGAGATTGGAGCGACCACCACGGCGATGGGGCCATGCACCGCACCGAGGTGCTCGATGCCTGCTACGAATCGGCCCGCCTGGGCCGGGAGGTGACCATCTGATGCGCGTTCTCGTCTGGAACGAAGGCCGGCACGAGCAGCAGGCCGGCTCGGCCACGGCTCGTCTCTACCCCACGGGCATGCACGGGGCGATCGCGGCGGGACTGCGCGAGCACCTCGGCCCCGAGGCCGACATCCGCACCGCGACCCTCGACGACCCCGAGCAGGGGCTCTCGGCCGAGGCGCTCGCGCAGACCGATGTGCTGCTCTGGTGGGGCCACGAGGCTCACCCGGAGGTTGCCGAGGAGGCGGTCGCGCGCGTCGTCGCCCGCGTCAACGAGGGCATGGGATTCCTCCCCCTGCACTCCGCCCATTACTCCCAGCCCTTCAAGCGCCTGCTCGGCACGACCTGCTCGCTCAACTGGCGCAACGACAACGACCGCGAGCTGGTGTGGACGGTCAACCCGAGGCACCCGATCGCGGCTGGCGTGCCGCACCCGATCGTCATCGAGGGCCAGGAGATGTACGGGGAGTACTTCGACATCCCGACTCCGGACGACCTGATCTTCGTCAGCTCGTTCTCCGGCGGCGAGGTGTTCCGCTCGGGTGTGACGTTCACCCGCGGTCTCGGGCGCATCTTCTACTTCTCGCCCGGCGATCAGGAGTACCCGGTCTACCACCACCCGGACGTGCACCGCGTGCTCGCGAACGGCGTGCGGTGGGCGATGCCGACCCTGCCGCCGACGTACATCGACGCGCCGATGCGGGAGCGCGGCTGGTTCGAGGGCGACGGGCGCGACATCGTGGGGCAGCCCACGGCATCCTGAGGCGAGCGGGCGGCGGCCGCTACTGGCGGATCGTCGCCGCGCGCACGGCGGGCGTGAAGAGCAGCACGAGCACGACGATCGACGGGATCAACAGCAGCCAGCCGAGGTCGGGGCGAGCGAATGCGCCCTGGAACATGCCGACCGCGACGGCGATCTGGAGGATCTGCCACACCACGGTCGCGCCGCGGGTCCAGGGCTGGCCGCGCAGCAGACCCTGGGCGATGAAGCCCACCCAGACGGTCGCGATCGCGACGAGAACGGTGAGCGCGATCGCACTCGCGTAGCTCGCCGGAGTCGCGACGAGCAGCTCGAACACGAGGAAGATCGTGGCCGCGAGCAGCAGCGCGCACTCGGCGAAGACGATGACCGCGAGCACCACCAACGAGGCCGGTCGCGGGGATGGACGGCTGATGGTCATCGGAGCGTCACCTTCTGTCAGCCTTCTGGACTCCCCCAGAAAACCATTGATTTGCATCTATCGGTATGAGAGTCTATGGGAGGTCGATTTCACGCTCCCAGTGCCGCGAGCGGATCCCCCAGATCTCTCACCCGAAACACTCAGGCTGCCCGTGCGTGCGCGCGTCGCCTCCGCGGATGACCTCACCCGCGTGCACCGAAGGAGCAACACCATGGACTGGCGCGACAAAGCCGCATGCCTCACGGCAGACCCGGAGCTCTTCTTCCCGGTCGGCAACACCGGCCCCGCCGTCGACCAGATCGACAAGGCGAAGTCGGTCTGCGGGCGCTGCTCCGTCACCGAGATGTGCCTCCAGTACGCGCTCGACACCTCACAGGACTCCGGCGTCTGGGGCGGCCTCAGCGAAGACGAGCGTCGCGCGCTCAAGCGCCGCGCCGCCAGGGCCCGCCGCGCCTCCTAGTCCTCGCG
>CALRZA010000032.1:0-10796 GCA_943372535.1 Auritidibacter sp. Marseille-P8566 | reverse complement strand
CGCGGCGGGAGTCACGTGGCGACTGCCGATCGACGAGGTCGCCCGACTGGTCATCGTGCAGACCGACGGCATCACCCTGGCCTGGTTGGTGGACCGGGATGCCGCGGCCGCCGCCCGCGCGATCGACTTCGCTTCGGCATCCCTCGCCGCCCTCGCCGAGCCCGCGCGCCGGGCCGCGCATCCCGAACCCCTCACGAACGGAGCTCGACGATGAGCATCCTCCCCCTCGCCCGCCCGAGCACCGCGCCGTGGTTCACCGACCCGGCCGGCTACTGGGGCGGCCTCTCCGCGGCGACCGCCGAGCTCGACCCGCCGTTCGGCGCCATCAGCCTTCCCGCGCTCGCGGCCAATGCCCACGACCTGCTGCTGCGCGCCGGGGGCAAGCCGATCCGGGTGGCGAGCAAGTCGATCCGCATCCGCTCGGTGCTCGAGTCGGTGCTCGCCCTGCCCGGGTATGCGGGGGTGCTCGCCTACACGCTGCCGGAGGCGCTGTGGCTCGCCGAGTCGATCGACGACGTCGTGCTCGGGTACCCGACGGTCGACCGGGGCGCACTGGCGACCCTCGCCGCGTCACCGACGCTCGCGCGTCGCGTCACGATCATGATCGACTCCGTCGAGCACCTCGATCTCGTCGACGCGGTCGTCGCTCCCGGCTCCCGTGAGTCGATCCGAGTGGCGATCGAGCTCGATGCGTCGTGGAACTCCCGTCTGCTCGGGCACGTCGGCGTGCGTCGGTCGCCCGTGCACGAAGTGGATCAGGCCGTCGCTCTCGCGCGTGCCGTCGTCGCGCGCCCGGGGTTCGAGCTCGTGGGCATCATGGCCTACGAGGCGCAGATCGCCGGCGTGGTCAACCGGCCTGCAGGTCGGCCGATCCGTGCCCGCCTGATCGACTGGATGCAGTCCTCCTCCGCCGACGAGCTGCGCGAGCGCCGAGGCGCCGTCGTCGCCGCCGTGCGCGAGATCACCGAACTCGAGTTCGTGAACGGCGGGGGCACGGGCTCGCTCGAGTCGACCGCGGCCGATCCGTCGGTCACCGAGATCGCGGCCGGTAGCGGTCTGATCGGTCCGCACCTCTTCGACGACTACGGTCACTTCCGCCCCGCCCCGGCGGTCGCCTTCGCCCTCTCGGTCGTGCGCAAGCCGCGCCCCGACATCGCGGTGCTGCTCGGCGGCGGGTGGATCGCCTCGGGTCCGCCCGGAACCGATCGACTGCCGCAGGTCGCTTGGCCCACAGCACTGCAGTATCTGCCTCGCGAAGCCGCGGGGGAGGTGCAGTCGCCCCTGCAAGGCGCCGCCGCCCGCGATCTCGCGACCGGCGATCGCGTCTGGCTGCGCCACACCAAGGCCGGTGAGCTGAGCGAGCATCTGACCGAATTCGCGGTGGTCGACAACGGGGGTATCGTGGCGACCATTCCGACATATCGCGGCGAGGGGACGGCATTCCTGTGACGATCACGACGACGCCGACGGGGGTCACGGCAGGCACCCGGTGGCGCAACTGGGGACGCTCGGTCGAGGCGACGCCGCAGTTCCTGGCGCGCGCCACGAGCGTCGACGAGGTCGTCGCGGCGGTGCGGTTCGCGCGGGAGCGCGGGCTCACGGTCAAGCCGATCGGGGCCGGTCACTCGTTCACTCCGATCGCCGCGACCGACGGCGTGCAGCTCGACATCGCCGGAATCGACGGGGTGCTCGCCGTCGACGGCATGAACGTGACCTTCGGCGCCGGCACCAACCTCTACCAGCTGCCCGCCTTGTTCGCGCCGCTGGGACTCGGCCTGCAGAACATGGGCGACATCGACCGGCAGACGATCGCCGGCGGCACGGCGACCGGCACCCACGGCACCGGGTCGGCGTTCGGTGGGCTCGCGACGCGCATCCGGGCCGCGACGCTCGTGACCGCCGACGGCGAGATCCTGCGCGTGAGCGCGACCGAGAACGCCGACTTGCTGCCGGCCGTCGCGCTGGGCCTCGGCGCGCTCGGAGTCGTCGTCGACGTGACCATCGAGTGCGTGCCGGCGTTCGTGCTGCACGCCGTGGAGAGGCCCGAGCCGATCGGCACCGTGCTCGCCGAGTGGAGCGAGCGCATCGCCACGGCCGACCACTTCGAGTTCTACGTGTGGCCTCACACCGAGACGGCGCTCACGAAGACCAACACGCGCCTGCCCGGGGACGCGCCGCGGCATCCGCTCGGTCGCTTCTCCGGCTGGTTCGACGACGAGTTCATGGCCAACGGGCTCTACCGGGGCATCGTGAACCTCGGGCACCTCGCGCCCGCCGCGATCCCGCCGATCAACCGGCTCGCCGTCAATCTCACGGGCAACCGCGAGTTCACCGATCACTCGCCGAGCGTGTTCACGAGCAACCGAACTGTGCGCTTCAAGGAGATGGAGTACGCGATCCCCGTCGAGGCGATCCCGTCGGCGGTGCAGGCCGTGCGCGATCTCATCGCCGAGAACGACTGGCGCATCTCGTTCCCGATCGAGGTGCGCTCGGCGGCAGCCGATGACCTGTGGATGTCGACAGCCTCCGGGCGAGCCAGCGGCTACATCGCCGTGCACCGCTTCTTCCGCGAGAACGAGGAGCCCTACTTCCGCGCCGTCGAGGCGATCATGCGTGCTCACGACGGGCGACCGCACTGGGGCAAGATGCACTACCGCAGCGCCGACGACCTGCGCCCGGCCTACCCGCGATTCGACGACTTCGTCGCGGTGCGCGACCGGCTCGACCCCGACCGCGTCTTCGGCAACCCCTACCTCGAGCGGGTGCTCGGAGCGTGACCGCCGCCCGGCGCAGCGAGTGGCGGGACGACCCCGACGGCCTCGCTCGGCAGATGCCCGAGGGATTCGTGATGGGCGTGGCCACGGCGGCGTTCCAGATCGAGGGAGCCGTGCGCGAGGACGGCCGCGGACCCTCGACGTGGGACACCTTCATGGCTCAGCCCGGCCGAATCGCCGATGGGTCGGATGCCTCGGTCGCCGCCGACCACTACCACCGCTACCGCGACGACGTGCGCCTGATGCGCGAGCTGGGGCTCGACTCCTATCGCTTCTCGCTGTCGTGGCCGCGCATCCAGCCCGGCGGCACCGGGGGCGCCAACGCCGCAGGCATCGCCTTCTACGACCGGCTGCTCGACGAGCTGCTCGCGGCGGGCATCAGCCCCATGGCCACTCTCTTCCACTGGGACATGCCCGAGCCGCTGCAGCATCGGGGCGGGTGGATGGCGCGGGACACCGCCTCGCGCTTCGCCGACTACGCCCTGCTCGCCGCCGAGGCGTTCGGCGACCGCATCGCGCAATGGGTGACCCTCAACGAGCCCACGACGGTCACGCTCAACGGCTATGCCCTCGGGGTTCACGCGCCCGGGGCCGCGCTGCTCTTCGACTCCCTGCCCGCCGTGCACCACCAGCTTCTGGGGCACGGCCTCGCGGTGCAGGCGCTGCGCTCCGAGTCGGTGACCGGCGCCATCGGCATCACCAATGTGCACACGCCCGTGCTGCCCGCGCGCGACACGATCGCCGACCGCGGGTTCTCGACGGTCTTCGACCTCGTCGCCAACCGCATCTTCGCCGACCCCGTGCTGCTCGGCCGCTATCCGAAGGTGCCGTTCCTGGCGCGCAAGCAGTTCCGCGCCTTGCTCGAGGTCGACCCGGATGACCTCCGCACCATCCACCAGCCCCTCGACTTCTACGGGCTCAACTACTACATGCCCACCCGCGTCGCCGCCGGTCCTCCGAAGGACGGCCGCACTCCCGATGGCTCCGACTCCTCGGCCATGCGCAACCTGCCCTTCCACCTCGCGCCGATGACCGAGTACCCCACCACCGGGTTCGGCTGGCCGATCGCCCCCGACTACCTTGGCCACACGCTGCGCGACTACGCCGAGCGCTATGCCGGGGTGCTGCCGCCGGTCTACATCACCGAGGGCGGGGCAAGTTTCGACGATGTCAAGATCGACGGCGAGGTGGATGACGCGGCCCGCGTCGACTACCTGGCCGAGCACCTGGCGGTCGCCTTCGCCGGCGCTCCGGGCGTCGACCTGCGCGGGTACTACGTCTGGACCCTCATGGACAACTGGGAGTGGGCCGCCGGGTTCGGCGAACGATTCGGGCTCGTGCACGTCGACTTCGCGACGCAGGAGCGCACGCCGAAGAGCTCGTACCGCTGGCTTCAGAAGCTCATCGCCGCGCGCTGAGGCATCCGCCTCACTAGGCAACCCGACAGGCGCGAGCCCTATAGTTATCGCATGGAATTCCTCATCGTCATCGGCGTCATCGTCCTGCTCGTCGTCATCGTGGGTATCTACCTCTGGACGACCTACAACTCCCTCGTCACGCTCAACGTGCGTGTCGACGAGGCGTGGAGCGACATCACCGTTCAGCTCAAGCGTCGTGCCGACCTGCTCCCGAACCTCATCGAGGCGGTGAAGGGCTACGCGGCTCACGAGAAGGCGGTCTTCGAGAACGTCACCAAGGCCCGCGCCGAGACCCTCTCCGCTCAGGGCCCCGCGGATGCCGCTGCCGCCGAGAACCACATGCAGACGGCCCTCAAGTCGATCTTCGCGGTCGCGGAGGCGTACCCGCAGCTGCAGGCCAGCCAGAACTTCCTCCAGCTGCAGGCGGAGCTCGTCGACACCGAGGACAAGATCCAGGCCAGCCGTCGGTTCTACAACGGTGGCGTGCGCGAGTTGAACACCAAGATCAAGGTGTTCCCGAACACCCTGTTCGTGCGCGGCCTCGGCTTCACCGAGCGCGAGTTCTTCGAGGTCGCCGACGCGGCGGCCATCGCGGAGCCCCCGCGCGTGCAGTTCTAGTCTGGGAGTCAGTTAGCTCTCCATGTACCGCGCCATCGCGAAGAACAAGCGCAACACCGTCTTCATCATCCTGCTGTTCCTGCTGATCATCGGAGGGCTGGCGGCGCTCGCGGCGTACATCTACAACGACGTGACGATCGTGATCATCACGCTCGTCATCGCCACCGGCTACGCGCTCATCCAGTACTTCGCGGCGGGCAGTCAGGCGCTCGCCCTCAGCGGGGCGCACCAGATTCAGAAGGCCGACAATCCGCGGCTGTACCGCATCGTCGAGAACCTGTCGATCACCACGGGGTCGCCGATGCCGAAGGTGTACATCATCAACGATCCGGCCCCGAACGCGTTCGCGACGGGGCGCGACCCTCAGCACGCGTCCGTCGCGGCGACGACCGGCCTGCTCGAGATCCTCGACGACTCCGAGCTCGAGGGGGTCATGGCCCACGAGATCGGGCACGTGCGCAACTACGACATCCGTGTCTCGATGATCGTCTTCGGGCTCGTCGTGGCGGTCGGCTTCATCGCCGACATGCTCATGCGCATGGCCTGGTTCGGCGGCCGCAACAACAACAGCGGCGGCAACCCGATCGTGCTGATCTTCGGTCTCGTCGCCTTCCTCGTGGCGCCGCTCGTCGCGGCGGTCGTGCAGGCGGCGGTCTCGCGTCAGCGGGAGTACCTCGCCGACGCGACCGGAGCGCTCACCACCCGTCACCCGGATGCCCTCGCCTCCGCCCTGCAGAAGCTCGCCGACTACGGGCGCCCGATGCAGCGGCAGAACTCGACGATGGCGCATATGTGGATCTCCGACCCCACCAAGCCCGGGGTGATGGACCGCCTGTTCTCGACCCACCCGCCGATCCCGGACCGCATCAAGCGCCTGGGCGAGATCGGCTCCGGCTTCTGACGCCGACCTCGCTGGTCGAGTAGCCGGCGAAGCCGGCGTATCGAAACCTCGTTGCCGGGATCTCGACGGCCTACGGCGCGACGTTCGCCACGATCGTCGCCGCGATCGACTGGATGACCGCCCGCTGGTCGATCGGGGCGCTCGGGTCGTCTTCCCAGAGGGAGATCTCCAGCCAGTTGCCCCCGAGCACGAGGTCGACAACGCACCACTCGTCGGCCGGACCGCACCGCAGCCGGGCTTCGTCCCCGTCAGGGAGTCCGGCGACGGTGATCGAGGCCGCACCGACGATGTCCTGAGCTTCACCGGCGGCCCACTCGCCGCCTCGCAGCACCTTCAGGGTGCCGATGCCCGCGTCGGCGAATTGGAAGGCCCAGAAGCACGACGGTGAGCCATCGATCGTCTGCGCGCCGGCGCGCAAGCTCCATCCCCCGCCCTCGCGGCCACGCGGCTCTAGGTTCGCAAGGCCGGTGGTCGACTGCAGGGCGGCCGCGTCGATGAAGGCCTCGCAGTTGTCGGGCAGGGCGAGGGTACCGGCGGGAGGGCTCCACACGCCCGCGCCCGGCCCCGCACTCCCGATCGCGGCGATCACGGCATCCACCAGGGCGGCTCCGGCGGTCTCGTTCACGGCGGCCACCACGCTGGCATCGACCCAGGTCGAGCCGGCCAGCGCGTTCGCATTGCAGGTCGCGCCGCTGGCCTCGGAATAGCAGAACTGCGACCGGTCGCCCGACACGCCGTAGTAGGAGACGTACCGATCCCATTGCGGGCCCGGGTCGGGGAGAACGAGCACCTGCACCCCCACGTAGTCGGGGTTCAACCCGCGCGTCGTGCTCTGTGGTTGGCCATTGCTGTACTCACAGACGAGCCCACCGACGCTGCGAATGACGTATTCCTCAGGCATCGAGGGGTCGGCCCCGTATTCCGTTGCGGCGCGGCTCACGCTCGAGACCGGCACGCTGAACGTCGCCGCGAGCGGCAGCGCAGCACCCAACTCGGCGCAGGTGAGATCGATGCGCGGCTCGGGGGCACTGATCGGCTCGACGGTCGGGGTCGGAGTCGGGGTGGGCGACGCGCTCGCCTCGACGGTGGGTGACGCGGTCGGCGTCGGGGTTCCCGGGGTGCAGCCCGAGAGCAGCAGCAGGGCGGCACCGGCGACGATCGCGGTGCGGGACAGGGAGTGGATGACGGTGCTCATGATCCTCCGACGGATGAGAAAGTGCCTCAGGTTGACACACTCGCTACGGCATCCGCCACCCGAGGGGCGAGATCGCCGCGGTCAGTCACCTCGATCCGCTCCAACCCCTGCCACGACGCCGTCCGCTGCAGCAGCGCCCCGAGCCGGTCGAGGTCGACGTGGTGCCCCGGTTCCTGCCACGCCGACTGCACTCGCAGCACCCTCGCCTGCCGGTCGCTCTTGAGGTCGACGCGGCCGACGAGCATGTCTCCCTGCAGCAGCGGCAGCGTGTAGTACCCGAAGACGCGCTTCGGGGCCGGCGTGTAGATCTCGATGCGGTAGTGGAAGCCGAACATCCGTAGCGCGCGGTCACGCTCCCACACCACGGGGTCGAAGGGGGAGAGCAGGGCGTCGGCGTCGATGCGGCGGGGGAGCCGAGCATCCCGGTGCAGCCAGGCCGGCTGTCCCCAGCCGTCGACCCGCACCGGAAGCAGCTCGCCGGCCTCCACGAGCTCGGCAATTGCGGTCTTGGTGACGTCCTGTTTGAGCCGGTAGTAGTCCGCGAAATCACGCGCCGTGCCGATCCCGAGGGCACGAGAGGCGAGGCGCACGAGCTCGCGGATCGCCTCGGGCTTGGGCAGCTCGCGTCCGAGGTGGTCAGCGGGGATGCGCCGCTCGGCGAGATCGTAGATCCGCTCGAACCGCGTGCGGCCTGCCACCGCGACCTCGCCCCACATGAACAGCGTCTCGAGTCCCATCTTGACATCGCTCCAGCCCCACCACGGACCCTTCCGCTGGTTGGCGTCGTGCTCGATCTGGCCAGCGGTCAGCGCTCCCCGGTCGCGCAACTCGGCGCGGAGGAACTCGAGCATGTCGGGGTTCGCGGCGCCCCACCGACCGTGGTCAGTGCGGTCACTGCCCCAGTGCGCCATCGCCCAGCCCCACAGCGGCCGCTGCTCCACGGGGATCAGGGCGGCCTGGTGTGCCCAGTACTCCGTGTACGGGCTGCGGCGCTCGAACGTGAGCCGGTCGAGCAGGGTCTTGTCGTACGCGCCCAGGCGCGCGTAGAGCGGCAGGTAGTGGCTGCGCTCGAAGACGTTGACCGAGTCGAGCTGCAGCACCGAGAGTCGCTGCAGGGCGAGGTTGAGTTGCCTGGTGCCGACCTCCGCGCCGCCGGGTCGGGCGCCGAACCCCTGTGCCGCGAGCGCCACCCGACGGGCCAACGGGGCGGAGAGAGAGTCGACCACACGAGAACCCTAGTGGTGGGCTCCGACGGCGCTCCCGCGCGCAGGTCGCGACCCACGCGGCGATCTAGACTGTCGGCGTGGCACTCGGACGACAGAAGACCCCGCCCCCGGTGGTGGCTGACGACACGGTGCCGCCCGCGCTGAAGATCGCCGGGGCCTATTCGTGGCGCATCCTGCTGGTCGTCGCGGTCGCCGCGGTTCTCATCTTCCTGATCATCCAGTTCCGCTTGATCGTCATCCCGTTCATGATCGCGATCCTCGTCGGGGCCTTGCTCGTTCCCCTGGTCAACTGGCTCGTGCGCCATCGCTGGCCGCGCGGGCTCGCCATCGCGGTCGCGATGCTCGGCACGATCGGCATCATCTCCGGACTCGTCTTCGCGGTGATCTCGCAAGTGCGCTCCGGGTTCCCGAGCCTGCAGGCCAAGACCGTTGAGGCGTACGACGCCTTCACCGCCTGGCTCCTCGATTCGCCGCTCCACCTCACCGACTCCGACATCAACGGCTACCTCGGCCAGGTCTGGACGGCGATCCAGCGCGACAGCGAGGCACTCGTCAGCGGAGTGCTCTCGGTCGGGTCGACCGCGGGCCAGGTCATCGCAGGGCTTCTGCTCACCCTGTTCGCGACGCTCTTCATCCTCATCGATGGTCGCGGCATCTTCTCCTGGGTCGTGCGTCTGTTCCCGACGCGGGCGCGGCCCGCGGTGTCGAGTGCGGGCCAGGCCGGCTGGGTCACCTTGACGACGTTCGTGAAGGTGCAGATCTTCGTCGCCTTCGTGGATGCCGTGGGCATCGGCGCCGGGGCCTGGATCCTCGGCCTCTTCTACGGCGGCTTCCCGCTCGTGATCCCCATCGCGGTCGCGGTCTTCCTCGGGTCATTCATCCCGATCGTCGGGGCGCTCGTCACGGGAGCGCTCGCCGTCTTCGTCGCGCTCGTCTACCTCGGGCCGATCCCCGCGGTCATCATGCTCGGCATCGTGCTGCTGGTGCAGCAGCTCGAGGGGCACGTCCTGCAGCCCCTCGTCATGGGCCCGGCCGTCAAGGTGCATCCGCTCGCGGTGGTCTTCGCCGTCGCCGCGGGCGGCTTCGTCGCCGGCATCCCGGGGGCGCTCTTCGCCGTGCCGGTCGTCGCCGTCACCAATGTCGTCGTCAAGTACCTCGCCTCGGGGGCGTGGCGCACGACCCCCCACCCCACAGCACAGGATGTGATCGGTCATGCCTGAGTCCGTCATCGTCGGCCCGAGTCTGGCCGAGTTCCAAGAGGCGCGGGATCGCGTCATCGGGGTCGCCGAGCTGACTCCGATGGAGAGCTCGCGCTACCTCGCCGACATCCTCGGCTCGGCCGTGCATCTCAAGTGCGAGAACCTGCAGCGCACCGGGTCGTACAAGATCCGCGGCGCCTACAACCGGCTCTCGCTGCTCAGCGATGAGGAGAAGGCGCGCGGCGTCGTCGCCGCCTCAGCGGGCAACCATGCTCAGGGGGTCGCGTTCGCAGCGCGTGAGCTCGGCATCAAGGCGACGATCTTCATGCCCGTCGGGGTTCCGCTGCCCAAGCTCCAGGCCACCAAGGACTACGGCGCCGATGTCGTGCTGCGCGGTCACACGGTCGACGAGCCGCTGCGCGCGGCGGCCGAGTTCGCGCGCACGACCGGGGCCGTCTTCATCCACCCCTTCGACCACGAGAACATCGTGGCGGGTCAGGGCACGGTCGGCCTCGAGATCTACGACCAGCGGCCCGACGTCGACACCGTGATCGTGCCGATCGGCGGCGGCGGCCTCATCTCGGGCGTCGCGAGCGCGATCAAGCAGCGCGCGGCTCTCGACGGCCGCACCGTGCGGATCATCGGCGTGCAGGCCGCCAACGCGTCGGCGTACCCGGTCTCGCTGCAGCAGGGCGAGCGCACGGCGGTCACCATCCAACCGACGATCGCGGACGGCATCGCGGTGTCGCTGCCCGGCGAACTCAACTTCGAGATCGTGCGTCGGGTCGTGGATGACGTCGTCACCGTGAGCGAAGACGACATCGCCCAGTCACTGCTCGTCCTTCTCGAGCGGGCCAAGCTCGTGGTGGAGCCGGCCGGTGCCGTCGGGGTCGCGGCGATCCTCGCGGGTCAGATCACGGACGCGGGCACGACCGTCGTGATCCTCAGCGGCGGCAACATCGATCCGATGATCATGGAGCGCGTCATCAGCCACGGGCTCGCGGCGTCGGAGCGCTACCTCAAGCTGCGCATCCCGCTGCCGGATCGCCCCGGTCAGCTCGCGCGGGTGTCGGCGCTCGTCGCCGAGTGCGCGGCGAATGTCGTGGAGGTTCTGCACACGCGCCACGGAGGCGGGCTGCTCATCAGCCAGGTCGAGCTGGAGCTGCACATCGAGACGCGCGGCCCCGAGCACGCGGATCTCGTGCTGGCACGGCTGCGCGACGAGGGCTTCGAGCCGCGCGTCGACTTTTGACTAAGGAACGTACGTCTCGACCTTGAGGATCTTCACCGCGATCGAGCGGCCGTTGGGCGCGAGGTAGCTCGTCTCGTCGCCGACCTTGAGTCCGATGATCGCCGTGCCGAGGGGGCTGCCCTCGCTGTAGACGTCGAGGTCGCTGTCGCCGACGATCTCGCGGCTGCCGATGAGGAAGGTCGTCTCGTCGCCGAGGATCGTCGCGGTGATCAG
>CALRZA010000031.1:0-10971 GCA_943372535.1 Auritidibacter sp. Marseille-P8566 | reverse complement strand
TCGTGTCGTCGAGCGCGAGGATGAGCCCGACCGTGCCGACGACCGACGCGACCACGAGGGCGAGTCCGATGAACAGACGGGGGTCGGGAGCGAAGCGGCGACGGGGTTTCGACGAGGACATGCGCCCCATCGTCGCGGCGACCGGCGCGAGCGCCGACGAGTTATCCACATGACGGCACGGCTTCGCCGGGCGCGCGGATAATCGAGCCATGAACGACGCCACCCCTGACGACCTCGGTCGGTTCCTCACGGTGGCGGATGCCGCCGAGCTGCTGCGCATCGCCCCCACCGAGGTTCTCGAGGTCATCCGCTCGGGCGAGCTCCCCGCCATCGCCGTGGGGTCGGCCCGATCGTGGCGCATCGAACGATCGGCGCTCGAGAGCTACATCGACGCGCTCTACGAGCAGTCCCGGCGCATGGCGCTGTGGAATCAGGCCCAGTTCACCGAGATCATCGAGCTCACCTTCGGCGACTCACCTCGTAGCTGACGAGGCGCACCCACTCGAGGCTCACGACTCGCACCTCCGTCACGGCCGAGACCCGGCGGGGCACGTCAGGTGGATGGATGGCGAGGTCGAGGTGATCGCGCCCGACCCGGTCGATCGTGCCCTGTAGCAGCCCGCCGCCCGCGGTGAGGGTCACCGGGGTGCGCCGGCGGCACAGATCCCGCAGCACGAAGGGCAAGCTCAGCCGCACGGCGAGGTCGGGGATCGCGGCGGGCACGGCGGCAGCGGCATCCGCGGGGGCCACCGCGATCGAGGCGATCGCGGCGAGGGGTACGACGGCAGCGGCCCGGTCGCGGCCCTCGGCGAGGATCACGCCCGCGACCCAATCGCGGCCGATGTCGGTGATGCTCAGGTCGAGGCGGCCGCCCGTGCCGAGGTCGAGGCGCACCCCGGTTTCGCCCTGGCTCTCGCGCAGCGCGACGAGCCGATCCCGCAGCGTCAGGCGCGCCAGGCGCAGGCGCTCCTCCTCGGCGGCGAGGTCGTCGTCCTCCGCCCCGAGGCCGCGTTCGAGTTGGGTCTCGATGTCGTCGAAGAGGCGATCCCAGCGCATGGCGCGACCGTACTGAGCACCCGCCCGACGATCGGACGGTTATCCACAGAGGCCGGATCGTAAGGAATCGTCGGGGCGACGGTCTGCTTAGGTAGTGGGCACCCAGCCGCAGGGTACTCGAAGAATTCGACCCTCCCGAGGTGGCTGATGAGCACTGCCCTTTCTGTGACCCCTGCGCGCGCCACGACGCCGACGCGCCCCGCCGAGCGCCTGCCCTCGAAGGTGATCCGCCCGAGGTTCGTGCCCGACGAGTTCTTCGGGCTGCAACCGACCCCGACGGCGGAGCTCCCCGACCCGCGGCCCCTCATCGAGAACCTCACGCGCTGCGTGATCGAGATCCTTGCGGGGGCTCGCGACCTCGAGCAGATCTCGCGCTGGGTCACCGACGACGTTCAACGGCACCTCCTCAAGCGCGTGGTGCTGTCGAGCCGGGCGCGGCAGGCCAAGGGTCAACGCGCTCAGCGACCCGTGTTCACCCTCGGGTCAACGCTGATCTGCGAGCCGGCGGATGGCGTGGTCGAGGCCGTCGTCATCGTGCGTGGGCGGGCGCGCACCCGCGCCGTCGCGATCCGTCTCGAAGGGCTCGACCGCCGTTGGCGGGCCTCCGCCATCAACGTGCTGTAGCCGGTCGCTCCCGGTGTTCAACCTGAGTGATACTCTTGCCTACCCAGTCCCGGATGGAAACGGCCCCCGATGACGCTCCGTCGCCTTGCCCAGCTTCTGCTCGCCGTCATGGTCGTCTCGGTGACCGCGATCACTCCGATCTCGGCACAGGCGGCCACGACCTATTCCATCTCGGGCACGGTGACGCTGGGCCCGACCGCCGTCAGAGCGGGAGCCGACGAGGTGCTGTTCAACGTGTCTCGTGTGGAGACCCCGTGGTTGACAGCGACCAACGGCTATCCGAAGACCCAGGCCGATGGCAGCTACGTGATCCCGGGTCTCACCCCAGGCACGTACCGCATCTTCGTTGCGTACCTGGGCACCGGCAACTACTCGGGCATCTACTGGGGAAACCAGATCCGCGGCTCCATGGTCACGACCGTGACGATCGGGTCATCGAATCTCACCGGCCGGAACATCACCCTGCCCACTAAGTCGGTGGTGTCCGGGGTTGTCAGCCTTGGCACGTCCGGGGCGCATCCAGTCCCGGCCACCGTGTCATGGGAACGGCAGGATGGACCCTACTCGACGGGCTCCGTGTCGACCGACGCCGAGGGCCGCTACTCGATCACACTCGATCCCGGTGTCTACTACCTGCGCATGGCGGCGAACGGCTTCCAGCCGGGCGGGCTGCCAAGTGAGTTCGAGCTCAGGGCTTCGACCGTCACCGCGCCCGAAGTGGTCCTCAGACCTCGGGGCTCCATCTCAGGGCAGATCACGCTCAGCCCGTCCGGGGTCCCCGCGGGGGCCGGCCAGGTGATCATCACCTACTCCACCTGCGACGGGGGTTGCTACGAGGAGTCGACGCAGTACACCACCGATGCCGAGGGCCGATACACCATCCCCAATCTGATGCCCGGACAGTATGCGGTTCGAGCCCGGTTCGTCGACAGTTCGTATCAGCCCGCCTCCTACAGCCCGATCTATGTGACTCAAGGGGTGCTCAACCCGACGGCCAACCTCGTGCTGCGAAAGAGCTCGTCGCTCCAAGGCGAGGTTCGGCTCGGTCCCGGGGGTCGGCTCGCCGGCGCCGGTGAGGTGCGGGTGTCGCTGTCAGGCGGAGGCAGCGTGCTCACGGATGCGAACGGCCGCTACTCGATCCCCTCGTTTGCGGGCGGGTCCTACGCGATCGGAACCACGTACCTTGGCACCGACTTGTACAGCGGCATCTGGAGCGGGGGCACGATCTTCCCGTGGCAGGCCACCAAGACCAGTTTCAATTCCGTCGACCTCGAGATCGACCTCGAGCTCGTCCCCGGCGGGACTCTCGGCGGAACCGTCACGACGACCACCGGTACCCCTGCGTCCGGCGTTGACGTGCTCCTCACCTACACGACCCCCGCGCCGGTCTACCCCCTCGGACAACGGCCCCTCACCTTCACCACGACGACGGGCGCCGATGGCAGCTACACCATGAGGGGCCTGCCACCCGGAGGCTATGTCGTCAGCTTCTACCACAGCCTTTCGGGACTTCGGCAGAGCTACGGGGTGACGGCCACGACCGACGCCACGGTCGTCCCCGTGACGGCCGGCGCCGCGACCACGGGGATCGACTACCGTTTCGTCACGCTGGCGACGATCACCGGTGCCGCCACCTGCTCTGTCTGCGGAACGCCCGCGATGAGCGGGGCCAACCAGTTCTACACCCTTCAAGTGAAGATGCCGGATGGGTCCTGGATCGACGAACAGGTCAGCGGCTCCTACGAGTACAACGAGAACGCGAACTACTTCTTCTCGCCGATCTACCCGGGTGAGTACCGGGTACTGGGGCACTTCTCGACCACCACCGCGTGGGGAATCGGTACGGGCGAGCCCTTCACCGTGACCGCAGGGGCGAACGTGCCGTCGACCATTGCCCTGACGGTCCCGCCCACGACGCGAATCACCGGCGCGGATCGCTTCGGCACGTCCGCGGCGTTGGCGAACAAGTGGAAGGGGTCCGACAATCTCGGCACGGCACCGGTCGTGTATGTCGCCAATGGGCTGAACTACCCTGATGCGCTCGCGGCGGGACCCGCAGCGGCACGGGACGGCGCCCCTCTGCTCTTGGTGACCCCCTCCAGCATCCCGGCGACGATCCGAACCCAGCTCGCCGCCCTCAGCCCCGAGAGGATCGTCATCGTCGGCGGGCCTCCGAGCGTGTCCCTTGCGGTGGAGCAGCAACTGCGAAGCTACGCGACGACCGTCGTGCGTGTCACGGGAAACGATCGATACGGAACGTCCCGCGCCCTCGCGGAGTTCTCGTTCCTCGATCCCCCCTCATGGGCAGGTCCTCGGCCGGATGCATCGGTAGCGTTCATCGCGACCGGCAACAACTTCCCCGACGCGATGGCAGCCGGCGCCGCAGCCGCCAAAATGGGAGGCCCCATCATTCTGGTGAATGGGTCAGCATCGAGCGCGGATGCCGCGACCCTCGACCTGCTCCGTCGCCTCGATGTCGACCAGATCTTTGTTCTGGGAGGGCCGACGACGGTCTCGTACGGAATCGAGGAGTCGCTGAGGAACAACCTCACGCCGAGACTCGGTGTGGGTCGAATCACGGGAAACAACCGGTTCGAGACCAGCGCCTACGTGAACGTGCAGGCGTTCACCACGAAGGGCAATCCGGTGATCCTCACCTCCGGCCTCAACTACCCCGACGCCCTCTCGGGTGGCACCTTCGCGGCACGAATCGGCGGAGCCGTCTTCACCGTGCCCGGGACCTGCCTTCCGCTGGAGACGGTCCGGGCCATCGCGTCACTGCGACCCTCTGAGGTCTACATCCTCGGTGCGCCGCCGTTGATGGCACGAGACATCGAATCACTGCCGATCTGCCGCTGACCAAGCGGTGGCCGGTCGCGCCGAGCTCGGGCCTTAGCCGCCGTTGCGCTCGCGAGCGCGACGCTCGGCGCGGTTGAGCGGGGCATCCTCGGCCGACGTGGGCTGGCCGAACGCGCCGCGCGCGGCGGGCTGCTGGGGCTGCTGCGGGGCTACGCGGCCCTGCTGCGCCGCGGCGGCCTGACGGGCGCGGGCCGTGGCGGCCTGCTCCACCTGACCGCGCTGGTTGCGCACCTCCACGGCGCCGGCGGCATCCGCGCTCGGAGCCGAGTAGCTCAGCTGCTGAGCGGGGGCGCCGGCCTGACCGAGACCGCGGGCCTCGACGCTCGCCCCGCCGGTGACCTCGACCTCGAGGTTGAACAGGAAGCCGACGGCCTCCTCGCGAATTGAGCCCATCATCGACTGGTACAGAGCGAAACCCTCGCGCTGGTACTCGACGAGCGGGTCGCGCTGCGCCATCGCCCGCAGGCCGATGCCGTCCTTGAGGTAATCCATCTCGTAGAGGTGATCGCGCCAGCGGCGGTCGATCACGCTGAGCACGACGCGGCGCTCGAGCTCGCGCATCGCCGGGCTGCCGAGCTTCTGCTCCCGGTTCTGGTACGCGATCCGCGCGTCGGAGAGGATCTCCTTGGTGAGGAAGGCCGTGGTCACCTTGCCGCGGGTGCCCGCCTCGGTGAGCACCTCATCCACGGTGATCGAGATCGGGTAGAGGGTCTTCAGCTCGGTCCAGAGGGCGTCGAAGTCCCAGTCGTCGGAGTGGCCCTCGCCGGTGTGCACCTCCACGACCTCGCGCACGACGTCGTCGAGGAACTTCTGCACGCGCTCGTGCAAGTCGTCGCCCTCGAGGATGTGGCGGCGGTCGCTGTAGATCGCCTCGCGCTGGCGGTTGAGCACGTCGTCGTACTTGAGCACGTTCTTGCGGATCTCAGCGTTGCGCGCCTCAACCTGCGCCTGTGCGCTGCGGATGGCACGGCTGACGATCTTGGAGTCGATCGCGAGATCGTCGGGCACGTTGTTGCGACCCATGAGCGCCTCGGCGGCACCCGAATTGAAGAGGCGCATCAGGTCGTCCTGCAGCGACAGGTAGAAGCGACTCTCGCCGGGGTCGCCCTGACGGCCGGACCGACCACGCAGCTGGTTGTCGATGCGGCGCGACTCGTGGCGCTCGGTGCCGAGAACGTAGAGTCCACCGACCTCGATGACTTTGTCGGCCTCGACCTGCACCTCGGCCTTGACCGCCTCGTAGACGGCATCCCACGCGGCCTCGTACTCCTCCGGGGTGTCGACCGGGCTCAGGCCGCGGGCGTTCATCTGGGCGACGGCGAGGAACTCGGCGTTGCCGCCGAGCATCACGTCGGTGCCACGGCCAGCCATGTTGGTGGCGACGGTGACGGCGCCGAGGCGGCCGGCCTGGGCGACGATCGCGGCCTCGCGGGCGTGGTTCTTCGCGTTGAGCACTTCGTGCTTTACGCCGCGCTTGGCGAGCATCTTGGAGAGGTACTCGCTCTTCTCGACCGAGGTCGTGCCCACGAGAACGGGCTGGCCGTTCTGGTGGCGGCCCACGATGTCTTCGACGACCTGCTGGAACTTCGACTGCTCGTTCTTGTAGACGAGGTCGGACTGGTCCTTGCGCAGCATCGGCTTGTTGGTCGGGATCGGAACCACGCCGAGCTTGTAGGTCGACATGAACTCCGCGGCCTCGGTCTCGGCCGTACCGGTCATGCCCGAGAGCTTGTTGTAGAGGCGGAAGTAGTTCTGCAGGGTCACGGTCGCCAGGGTCTGGTTCTCGGCCTTGACCGCGACACCCTCCTTGGCCTCGATCGCCTGGTGGATGCCCTCGTTGTAGCGACGCCCGGCGAGGATGCGGCCGGTGTGCTCGTCGACGATGAGCACCTCGCCGTTCATGACGACGTAGTCCTTGTCCTTCTTGAACAGGGCCCGGGCCTTGATCGAGTTGTTGAGGAACGAGATGAGCGGCGTGTTCGCCGACTCGTAGAGGTTGTCGATGCCGAGGTAGTCCTCGACCTTCTCGATCCCGGGCTCGAGCACGCCGACGGTGCGCTTCTTCTCGTCGACCTCGAAGTCGACCTCGGGCGTGAGGGTCTTCGCGATCTGGGCGAACTCGGTGAACCAGCGGTTGGCCTCACCCGAGGCGGGACCGGAGATGATGAGCGGGGTGCGGGCCTCGTCGATGAGGATGGAGTCGACCTCATCCACGATCGCGTAGTAGTGACCGCGCTGCACCATGTCCACGGCCTGCCACGCCATGTTGTCGCGCAGGTAGTCGAAGCCGAACTCGTTGTTCGTGCCGTAGGTGATGTCGGCGGCGTACTGCTCGCGACGCTCGGCGGGGGTCTGGCCGGAGAGGATGCAGCCGGTGGTCATGCCGAGGGCCCGGAAGATGCGACCCATGAGCTCGGACTGGTAGCTCGCGAGGTAGTCGTTGACGGTGATGACGTGCACACCGCGCGACGCGATCGCGTTGAGGTAGGCCGCGAGGGTCGCGACGAGGGTCTTGCCCTCACCGGTCTTCATCTCGGCGATGTTGCCGAGGTGCAGGGCCGCGCCGCCCATGAGCTGCACGTCGAAGTGGCGCATGCCGAGGGTGCGCTTGGAGGCTTCGCGCACGGCGGCGAACGCCTCCGGCAGCAGGTCGTCGAGCGACTCGCCGTTTGCGTAGCGCTCGCGCAGCTCGACGGTCTCGTGCTTGAGCTCGTCATCCGTGAGCGTCGCGAAGTCATCTTCGAGGTGGTTCACGGCATCCGCGTAGTTCTTGAGTCGACGCAGCAGTCGACCCTCTCCCATGCGAAGCGCGCGCTCGAGAACGTTGGCCACGGGTCACTCCTTCTTGTCGGGCTCTCCCGACTCGATGGCACGCCAAAGTGAAGGCGTTACCGAAACGTCATCGTAGCAAGTCGAGGGTGCGAGAGCCTGACAGTGGCGTGAACTCTGGTGCGGGCATCCGCCTTAGGTATGATCTAAGGCATGTCAATGGCGACGTCATCTCCTTCCCTCGTTCTCCACGACCGCGCCGACGAGGCCTTCGTGGCCCAGTACGCGCGCGACGGCTTCGCGATTCTGCGCGGTGCCCTCTCCCCCGCCGAGGTCGACGCGGTCAACGCCGAGGCGCTGCGCATCTGCCGGGCCGGGCTCAACCCGGTCGACTCCGGCATCGACGCCCACGAAGGTGAGAGCGACGCCGACGTGCTGCGGCAGTATCTGTGCATCCACCACCCGCACAAGATCTCGACGGCCGCGAGCCAGGTGATGCACCACCCGACGATCGTGGATGCCCTCACGAAGGTCATCGGCCCGACGTCAAGTCGATGCAGACCATGCTCTTCATCAAGTCCGAGGGCAAGCCGGGACAGGCGTGGCATCAGGACGAGCACTTCATCCCGACCCGCGACCGCTCGCTCGCCGGCGTCTGGATCGCCCTCGACGACGCGACCATCGAGAACGGATGCCTGTGGGTGCTGCCCGGCTCGCACCGGCCCGGAGTGCTCTACCCCGACCGCGAGCTCGACGACGATCGTTTCGACTGCACGGACGAGGCCTACGGGTTCCCGTATCGCGACGAGGATGCCGTGCCTGTCGAGGTGCCGGGCGGCGCTGCGCTGTTCTTCAACGGCTACCTGCTGCACCGCTCGCTCGAGAACTCCGGACGCCACGGCTACCGCCGCGCGTTCGTGACGCACTACATGAGCGCGTCATCCCTGCTGCCGTGGGGCGGGGCCGAGGGCCGGCACGCGGCCGAGCTCGACTTCCGCGACATCGTGATGGTCGCCGGCACCGACCCGTACGCCTACAAGGGCACCAAGGACATCTCCGAGGCGGGGTCGCGGGCCGACCGGTCGGGTGGGTGCGACCGGTAGGGGTCAGGTGTACCAACGGAGCTCGGGCGGCATCCGACCGCCATGCTCCGCGATGTAGGCACGCGCCACGCGACGCGCGCGATGCCATGACGGAATCTTGCGAACGAACAGAGCGACGAGCCAGAGTCCCCCGATACCGAAGAACCCCAGCAGCACCCAGCCCCATGGTGCTCCGAGCTTGGTGAGCAGGAACCACCCGACCCAGACGTAGACACCGCCCAGGAGGATGTTCGGATACGGATTGTTCATCAGCGGCGTGAAGACCGGCCACGGCGCGGCGACTCCCACGTGACCGTTCGGATGATCCTCCACGATCGCCCACGGTCGCTGACTCCGTCGACGCGATTCCCCGCGCCTATCGGTTCGACGATCGCTCACCATGGGACATGTTTAGCGCAACGGGGTGCGGAACACGACGGGCCCGATCCCGGATGTCCACAGGGCGAGCCGCTGCGGGCATCCGCGCATTCTTGGCGACCTAGCATTGCCTCGCGTGCCGCATGACAATGGGAGGGTGCTGGCCTCGACCGAACCGCAGGTGTGGGTACTGATCGCGGTGTTCGCGACCGCGATCTTCACCATGATCGGGATCGTCTCAGTGAGCTTCACGCGGTCGATGACGGCCGCGATCGGCGGGCTTGAGGCGAAGGTCGAAGGTCAGTTGATCGGCATGCGCGGTGAGATGACCGGACTGCGCGAGACCGTGGATGCGCGGTTCCAGACCATCGACGCGAAGATCGATCTGCTCGACCGCGACATTCAAGCGCTTTCGAAGCGGGTGTTCGGGGCGGAGTAAGGGGCTCCGCCCCGAACGGTGGTTTTGATACGCCCAGTGGGCTACTCAACCAGCGGTCAGCGGCGGCCTCGCTTGAGGGCGGGCACCTGCTCCTCTTCGAGACCGATGACGCCGTAGTCCCAACCCTTGCGGCGGTAGACGACGCTCGGGCGGTCGGTCTCCGCGTCAATGAACAGGAAGAAGTCGTGACCGACCAGCTCCATGTGGTCGAGCGCCTCCTCCACGGTCATGTGGGTCGACGGGAAGACCTTGCGGCGGATGACGACCGGCGAGTAGTCCTCCTCCTCGGCCGGCGCGTTCTGCACGGGGATCTCGCCCGTGGCGACGGCCGCCAGCACATCCGGGCTCACCGGGGTGATGTCGACGATGCTGAAGCCATCGGCGCTCGCCTCGCGCAGCGACACGGGGCGGTGCTGCCCACGGTGCACCTTGCGGCGATCCTTCGACTGGCGGATGCGCTCGATGAGCTTGGCGATGGCCAGGTCGAACGCGACGTACTTGTCGCTGCCGGCGGACTCCGCGCGCACGAGCGGGCCCGGTCCGATCAGCGTGAGTTCGACGCGATCATCGCCGCTCGAGCCCTTCGTCTCATGATGTCTCGAGACCTTCACCTCGAAAGCGATCGCCTTCTCCGCGAGATGGGCGATCTTCTGCGACTTCTCAGTGGCGTACTCACGGAAGCGATCCGTGACCCCCAGGTTCCGTCCGGTGATGGTGATTTCCATGACGACCTCCCAGCCTTGTTGAAGCGCTGCCGCCCGAACTGCTGAGGCGGTCATGCGCCCTTTTCCATACCGTAGACCTCAGGTCACGGAATTGTCACGGTCCGAACGGCCTTTCTTGGTAAACGCGAGGGTTGCCGCCCCGACGACCTCGCCCCCGGCCGCGCGAATCGCTCGCGCGGCCTCCGCGAGGGTCGCCCCGGACGTGACGACATCGTCGACGAGGAGCACCCGCACCCCCGGAATCCGGCGGCGCGCGACGAAGGCGCCGACCATGTTGGCGGCCCGCTCATCGACGCCGAGCTTCTTCTGCGCGGCCGTGCGTCGGGTCGACAGCAGCGCCGGCGAGAACCCGAGCCCGGCGCGCCGCAGCAGCAGCCGCACGGGGTCGTAGCCGCGGCGACCCAGGGCGGCGCGGCTCGAGGGCACGGGCACGACGAGGTCGTCACCGAACGCGCGGCGAGCGCACACGATCGCGGTCGCGAGGGCCGTCGCGAGCGGGCCGGCGACATCCGTGCGGCCCTGCTGTTTGAACGACAGGATGACGCGGCGCTCCACCCCCGCGTACTCCCCCGCGCTCACCACCCTCAGGCCGCCCACCTCGCGCACCACGACGATCGGGGATACCGCGGCGCGACACGGAGCGCACAGCGCGCGGTCGGCCGTGCCGCAGCCCGCGCAGTCCACGGGCCAGAGCACCGCGAGCGCGTCGAGCAGGGCGTCAACCAGTGCTGCGCGGAGGGGTGCCCCAGTGAGGCGGGCTCGAGACGGCGGCATCCCCACAGCGTGAACGACCGACACAGCCCAGCAGCACGACGAAGCGAACCCGGGGAGAACCCCTACTGCTGGGTCGCGAGGAAGGAGACGATCGTGCCGGTGCCCGCCCAACCGCCGCCCTGCGGCCGCCAGAGCTCCCCGAGCGAGGAGAGGGCGCGAATGCCGTCCGCGCCGTTGTTGCCGCCGACGATGGTCGTGCCGCCAATGAGCTGGCCGAACGACTCGGTCGGTCCGCCGATTTCGATGAGGGTGACCGGCGAGATCT